>JBARNF010000981.1:0-21152 GCA_049802835.1 Bradyrhizobium sp. | reverse complement strand
CGTCGGCCTCAAGCCAGAGGGGCGCGCACCGGTGCGCGAAGGCGCTGTTTTGTTTGCGGCAGCCGATGCGACTGACCCGATCGGCAAAGTCACCTCCGGCGGCTTCGGTCCGACGCTGAACGCGCCGGTCGCGATGGGCTATGTGCCGGCCGCCCTCGCCGCGCTCGACACGAAACTATTCGCAGACGTGCGCGGCCAGCGGCTGCCGTTGCGGGTCGCCGCCACACCCTTCGTTCCCAACACCTATAAGCGCTGAAGGACGTCCATGACCACGCTCTACACTTCCGACCATGAATGGCTCAGCATCGACGGCGACACAGCCACCATCGGCATCACCGACTATGCGCAGGCCCAGCTCGGTGACGTCGTGTTCGTGGAGCTGCCGCAGGTCGGCCGCTCCCTGAAGAAGGCAGAGGCCGCCGCGGTGGTCGAATCGGTCAAGGCGGCCTCCGACGTCTATGCGCCGATTACCGGCGAGGTCGTCGAGGTCAACCAGACGATCGTCGACGAGCCCGCGCTCGTCAACACCGACGCCGACGGCAAGGCCTGGTTCTTCAAGCTCAAGATCGCAGACAAGGGCGAGCTCGGCGGGCTGATGGATGAAGCCGCCTACAAGGCGCACACGGCGTGATGACCGTGTGATGCGGCGTCAGAGGACATTGTCGTCGCCCGGCTCGACCGGGCGGTCCAGTACGCCGCGCACTCTCCGCTTGATCTCGACATCGATGTTTACTGGATGCCCCGCCTTCGCGGGGCATGACGAGGCATAGAGGATTTTGCTCATGACCACGCCGCTCAAGCCGCTCGATGATGCCGCCACCAGCTTCGCCCGCCGCCATATCGGCCCCTCGCCATCAGACGTCGCCGCGATGCTGGAGACCGTCGGCGCCAAGAGCTTGGCGGAGCTGATGACACAGACCTTGCCCAGCGCGATCCGGCAGACGGCGCCGCTCGCTCTGGAACTTGCTCTGAGCGAGACCGAAGCGCTGTCGCACATGCGCGCGCTCGCCGCGCAGAACCAAGTCTTCACCTCGCTGATCGGCCAGGGCTATTCGGGTACGGTGATGCCCGCGGTGATCCAGCGCAACATCCTGGAGAACCCGGCCTGGTACACGGCCTATACGCCCTATCAGCCCGAGATCAGCCAGGGCCGGCTGGAGGCGCTGTTCAACTTCCAGACCATGATCTGCGATCTCACCGGGCTGGACGTCGCCAATGCCTCGCTGCTCGACGAGGCCACCGCCGCGGCCGAAGCGATGGCGCTGGCCGAGCGCTCGGCACGCGCCAAGACCAAGGTATTCTTCGTCGATCACAACGTGCACCCGCAGACGCTCGCGGTGCTGCGCACCCGCGCCGAGCCGCTCGGCTGGCAGCTGATCGTGGGCGATCCGGCGAAGGATCTGGACGGCGCCGAAGTGTTCGGTGGCATCCTGCAATATCCGGACACGACGGGCGCGCTGCGTGACCCCCGCATCTCCATCGCCAAACTCCAAGACAAGGGCGCACTCGCGATCCTCGCTGCCGACCTGCTGGCGCTAACCGTGATTGCCTCGCCGGGCGAGCTCGGGGCCGACATCGCGATCGGCTCGGCGCAGCGCTTCGGCGTGCCGATGGGCTATGGCGGCCCGCATGCCGCCTATATGGCGGTGCGCGATGGTCTGAAGCGCTCGCTGCCCGGCCGCATCGTCGGCCTCTCCGTCGATTCGCGGGGCGCACCCGCCTATCGGCTGGCGCTGCAGACCCGCGAGCAGCACATCCGGCGCGAGAAGGCGACGTCGAACATCTGCACCGCGCAGGTGCTGCTGGCCGTCATCGCCGCGATGTACGCGGTCTATCATGGTCCCGAAGGACTGAAGGCGATCGCCCGCATCGTGCACCGGCGGACGGCGGTGCTGGCGGCCGGCCTGCGCAAGCTCGGCTTTGCGCCCATCAGCAGCGCCTTCTTCGACACGGTGACCGTCGACGTCGGCGACAAGCACGCCGGAATCGTCGCTCGCGCACTCGCCGAGCAGCTTAATCTCGGGCTCGATGGAGGCCGCCTGCGAATCGCACTGGACGAGACCACGACGCCGGACATCGTCGAGGCCGTCTGGCGCGCGTTCGGCGGCGAGCTGTCCTATGCGGCCATTGACGCGGAGGCGCGCGATGCGCTGCCGGCCGAACTCAAGCGTCAGCGGCCTTTCCTGACCCATCCGGTGTTCCACGCGCATCGCTCCGAAACCGAGATGCTGCGCTACCTGCGCAAGCTCGCCGACCGCGATCTCGCGCTCGACCGCGCGATGATTCCGCTCGGCTCCTGCACGATGAAGCTGAACGCCACCACCGAGATGATCCCGCTGACCTGGCCGGAATTTGGCAGCCTGCATCCGTTCGCGCCGCGCGCTCAGGCGGCCGGCTATCACACGATGTTCGCCGATCTCGAGGACTGGCTGTGCCGGATCTCCGGCTATGACGCCGTGTCGCTGCAGCCGAACTCGGGCGCGCAGGGCGAATATGCCGGCCTGCTGGCGATCCGCGGCTACCATGCCGCCCGCGGCGAGAGCCATCGCACGATCTGCCTGATCCCCTCCTCCGCCCACGGCACCAATCCGGCCTCCGCACACATGGTCGGCATGGAGGTCGTCGTGGTCGGCTGCGATGCAGGAGGCAACGTCGACCTCGGCGATCTCGCAGCGAAGGCCGAGTTGCACAGCGCAAAGCTCGCCGCCATCATGATCACCTATCCGTCGACGCATGGCGTGTTCGAGGAGCACATCCGCGAGATCTGCGACATCGTCCATGCCCATGGCGGCCAAGTCTATCTCGATGGCGCCAATCTGAACGCACAGGTCGGCCTTTCCAGGCCCGGCGACTACGGCGCCGATGTCAGTCACTTCAATCTGCACAAGACGTTCTGCATTCCGCATGGCGGCGGCGGCCCGGGCATGGGCCCGATCGGCGTCAAGGCGCATCTGGCGCCGTTCCTGCCAGGTCATCCCAAGACCGACGGCGCGGCAGCCCATGCGGTGGGACCGGTGTCCGCCGCGCCCTACGGCTCGGCCTCGATCCTGACCATCTCCTACATCTACATGCTGCTGATGGGCGGCGAGGGCCTGACCCGCGCCACCGAGATCGCGATCCTCAACGCGAACTACGTCGCAGCAAGGCTCGATCCGCATTTCCCGGTGCTCTACCGCAACGAGCGCGGCCGCGTCGCGCATGAATGCATCATCGACCCGCGGCCGCTCAAGCAGACCAGCGGCGTCACGGTCGATGACATCGCCAAGCGGCTGATCGACTACGGCTTCCATGCGCCGACGATGAGCTTCCCCGTCGTAGGCACCCTGATGATCGAGCCGACCGAATCGGAGTCCAAGGCCGAGCTCGACCGCTTCTGCGACGCGATGATCGCGATCCGCAAGGAGATCGCCGAGGTCGAACAGGGCCGCTTCGGAATCGAGGCCTCGCCGCTGCGCCACGCGCCGCACACGGTGCACGACATCGCCGACGACGACTGGAACCGGGCCTATCGCCGCAGCGAGGGCTGCTTCCCCGCGGGCACCTCGCGCACCGACAAATACTGGTGCCCCGTCGGACGCGTCGACAACGTCTATGGCGACCGCAATCTGCTGTGCTCATGCCCTCCGGTTGCGGACTATGCGGAAGCGGCGGAGTAAGCTGCCTCACGCATGCTCCAATCAATCGGGCGCCACAGCTCGCGACATTCAATGACGTGAGGCGTGTCAGGGTCCGGAGCGATGAGCAACGCACGCCAACGCCAGAGACAGGCGTTGGTCAATTTGGTGCCGCCCCACCAGCGCCGGATCGGATTATGGCTGCTGAAATCCTCCTCGCCGGCCAGGATTCCCTTGCCGAGCAGCGTCAGCGACAGCGTGCTGGCCTTGTAGCGATCGAGACGTTCACGGCTGTCGTGCATCTCGACCGAGAATGGCCAATCGGCGAGGCCCGAAATTGCAGGCACCGGCGCCAGCGCCAGCCCGTCGAGCAACGTGCCTGCTTCCCAATAGTCGTAGACGCGCCGTTGAAAGCGCTCCCGATAATGCGGCAACAGGTCGAATGGGTGCTGGTAGCCGGCTGACAGCAATTCGAGGATTCTCAGCTCCGATGCTCCGAGGCCGGTCGCAGCACCAGGAAGCTCATCAAGCATCTCCTGCACGCAACGCCGAAGCTGCGGCAGGGTGCTGAGATCCTGCTTCAACAGATCGAACCAGGCTTGCGGCGTCGACGACCGAAACGCCTGCCATGCCAGATGACCCAGGTTGAGATGCTCACGTGCAAGCTCGACGCCGGCAATCGTCCGACCGGCGAGCTGTCCGGCCAGGCCATCGAATAGCGGTGCCTCGACATGCCGCAATACGATCTTCGTCGCGATTTCCGCGTGATGGCCCAGATAATCCAAGAGCCAGATCAGGACCAACTGATCGTTCGGACGGGTATCCATCCAGAGCTCGACGCTATCGCAACGGTCGACGAGTTCGAGGAAACTCTGACTCCGCCCGCCGGCCGCCATGACATCGCGACGCGAGGCAAAGTCCAACCAATGCCCCTTCTTCTGTCGCGCGCTGCGCTGCATCAGATAAGCTGACAGCTCGGCATCGGATGGCAGAGGTCCCCACACGAAACGATGGAGAATCGGCACCACCAGGTCGGCAAAGCCGCCCCTCCGAAGCACTCCGGCGCTGGAATCATCGGCCGTTAGAATCAAACGCGTCATGCTCTTGGCTCCGGCATGGCCTGATTGGCTCAAGGCGCGCTATCAACACGTTCGCGATCGGGTCCCAGCGCCAAAGATTGACGTCGGAACGCTCGGCGCCGCCCACCAGCCGCGCGGATCGGGTCCGTTCGTCCGCGCGCACGCTTTCACTTATTCGAGTCCAAGATCAGTCCGCGACCTTCAAGTCCGAGACCATATCAGGCGCACACAAAAGCATGCTCGCTGCATTCGGAAATGTAGCCGCTCAAGACGCGCAGATTTTGGCAGAGCACCAGGCATGTGCAAGCGGCAGGCGCCGGAATGTTGGCAACTCAACGTCCACGGCGCCCGCAGTCGTCGTAACCCTACTCTTCCGTGGGCTCCTCGCCGTCGGCGTCGCGCTCCGCATTGCCGGCCAGGATCTGCTCCGCGATCAGGCCGGAGTTCTGACGGATCGCGGCCTCGATCTTCGCGGTCATGTCGGGATTGGCCTTGAGGAACGACTTCGAGTTCTCGCGCCCCTGGCCGAGCCGCTGGCTGTCATAGGAGAACCAGGCGCCGGACTTCTCGACGATGCCGGCCTTGACGCCGAGATCGAGGATCTCGCCCATCTTGGACACGCCCTCGCCGTACATGATGTCGAACTCCACCTGCTTGAACGGCGGCGCCAGCTTGTTCTTCACCACCTTGACCCGGGTGGAGTTGCCGATCACCTCGTCGCGTTCCTTGATGGCGCCGATGCGGCGGATGTCGAGGCGCACCGAGGCGTAGAACTTCAGCGCGTTGCCGCCCGTGGTCGTCTCCGGCGAACCATACATCACACCGATCTTCATGCGGATCTGGTTGATGAAGATCACCATGGTGTGGGACTTGTTGATGGAAGCGGTCAGCTTGCGCAGCGCCTGGCTCATCAGGCGGGCCTGCAGGCCGGGCAGCGACTCGCCCATCTCGCCCTCGAGCTCGGCCTTGGGCACCAGCGCCGCCACCGAGTCGACCACCAGCACGTCGACCGCCCCCGAACGCACCAGCGTGTCGCAGATCTCCAGCGCCTGCTCTCCTGTATCGGGCTGCGAGATCAGGAGCTCGTCGATGTTGACGCCCAGCTTGCGCGCATAGACCGGATCGAGCGCGTGCTCGGCATCGATGAAGGCGCAGATGCCGCCCTTCTTCTGCGCCTCAGCCACGGTGTGCAGCGCCAGGGTGGTCTTGCCCGACGATTCCGGCCCGTAGATCTCGACCACCCGCCCTTTCGGCAGCCCGCCGATGCCGAGCGCAATGTCCAGCCCGAGCGAACCGGTCGAGATCGTCTCGACATCCATCGAACGGTCGTTCTTGCCCAGCCTCATCACCGAGCCCTTGCCGAACTGACGTTCGATCTGGGACAGCGCAGCGGAGAGCGCCTTACTCTTATCCATTGAGGAACCTTCGACGATACGCAGGGCGGTGGCGGACATTGGCGCTCCTTATGGCGGGGATTCGCGGGATGGACAAATGGTTAACGAGGGCGGCAGCAATCTTGAGGTGAATGTACTCGATCTGTTCTTTGTTCGCAATATGTTCTTTCGGTCATTCCCACCTCTTCACGACTTCTCCTGACGACTTGAGGGAAGACGACCAAAGGCGACTTGGGGCGAAGACGCCTGCCGCCGACGGAGGCCCGATCGCAGATCAGTTGACCATCAGCTAGACGAGCGGGCCCAGGATCGGCATGTCGAGACCAAAGCCGAGGGCCAGGCGTAGGAGACGGTGGGTCGTCGACTGTGAAGGATCGCGGTCGGGCTGGCGGTCGAGCCATGACCGGAAGCGGCGCAGCGGCCAACCAACAATCGCGCCGATCACAACGAGACCATCCGAGAGTTCCAACATCACCTCCGTCGGCTGTGACAAGGCTTCACTCTACTTCAGATTGAATCCGACTTGGCGGCCTTGCAATGCAGTTCTATTGAGCTTCTTTTCGCATTCCCGACCTTCGCAATTCCCGACCCACCGTTTCATATTCAGACCCGCATGACGAACTCCGACGCCGAACAGACCCTCACGTTGTGGCGCCCGGTCGGCCCTGACGAACTCGCCCTGATCGAGGCATCGGGCATGCGCGCGTTTCCGCCGCGCCTTCCGGAGCAGCCGATCTTCTACCCCGTGCTGACGGAAGACTATGCGGTGAAGATCGCGCGGGATTGGAACGTGCCGGCGAGTGGTCGCGGCCACGTGCTGCGATTTTCGATCCAGCGGCGTTTCATCGACAGCTACGACGTGCACGAAGCCGGCGGCCGCGACCATCGCGAGTACTGGATTCCGAGCGAGGATCTCGCCGACTTCAATGCCGCCATCGTCGGCCCGATCGTGCTCGTCAAAACTTTTCCTTGAAACTACCAAACTTCTACACGGGTGCGCAGATCGCACATCCGTGGTTCTCCTGATAGGAACGAAGTTCCCTCGCCTCTTCTGCTTTTGTTCGGATGATCGTGCGGGTAGGCGCACGGATTTCGTGCAGCGGCATGGGCATGCGATGTTCAGGCGTCATACGAGCTGTCTCCGCGCCGTAAGTTCCGCGAACGAACTATCACCGCGGTGGCCCCCACATTATCGAGACGACGACAACGATCGCGAGACCACCGAGGGGTGCAAGGAAGAACGCGATCATCCACGCGTCGCGTTCCGGCCCGCCACAGCATCGACGATGCCGTATTGTTCATACGCGGAACAAACCGGAAGACGAAGACCAGTTTTACGTAGAGCCGCGTGGTGCGCATCACTGATGCGCGCTGCTCTTTCGAGTTCCTCGAACAACAACCATTGTCATAAACTTCTGGTTGCGGTATAGAGTAAACGTTGTCGGACGCAGAACAAATTTTAGATCGGCCCCGGATTTGTTTGTTCGTTGCGATGATGGCCGGCCCATATCAGATGCTGATGTGCCGCCGACCCGTTGTCACATGTAGGCGCACGGCCCTGAAACCATCGCGCCCAAAGAAAGCCCCGGACCATGTCCGGGGCTTTTGACGTTGGCTCGCTGCCAACCCGTACACCGCGCACGGTCTTGTCATCTCGTCGCATGCGATCGCCGCGGAACTGAACACGCCCCTTGCGCGTGATGTGTTCATGATACGAGATGATGTGATCTGCCTCTCATGCAGGGCCGGCTTCCTGCGGCTTGAGCTTCGGTCGCGACACGGTAGCGCGGGGGAGGTGCGGTGCCCGGTATGTGACGCACTCATCGAGATGCTCGACGGGGCGACGGACGTCACCTACCGCCTCACGGTCGTGCCGGAACGGATCTTCGACCGGTAGCACGGCAGGCCACCACTTCGGCGAAAACGAAGTGACCGCCACGGACGGACGGTCCGCCACATCGCCGCGGCGGGGCGATGCAACCTTGATTTGACGCAAGGCGCGCGCACAAGCTTGCACTATGGTTGTTGCGTCATTGCCGAACTACCCGGTCGGGAAGCTACGACGTTGACGCCGAGCCTCGGACCGCGGCGGTCCGAGGCTCACTCGTTCGGGCACGATGCCTCTCTCTTTTTCGCCTTTGCGCTGCGATGTGGCGCAACTTGCGCTGCTCAGCCAGCCCGGCCTTTCCGCCCGGGAAGACAACCACCGGAAGTTGTAGGACGGCGGAGCAACCGACCGTATTTTACCGGAATTGATCCGTTTGGGTTTTGCGCCTCCATTTACGCCGCGTTCATCAAACCCAGCGGCCTGGGGCGGTCAGGGGTCACCGGTTTTGGCAATGCCGCTCTATTTCTTTCGTATCCGAAACGGCCACTTCTCAGGCGCGTCCGAGTATGGGACCGAGTGCGCCGATCGCAACGCAGCCTGGAAAGAGATGACCACTGTCTGTGCCGACATGGCCAGCAGCATCTCGCGCAAGCTCGCCGAAAATTCCGAATGGCAGATGGAGCTGCTCGACGAGTCTCGGCAGCCGGTGTTCCGGATCCGCATCGTCGCGGAGACACTGGATCAGGTCTGACCGGTCGCCGCGATGACGACCAGGAATGGTTCATGCAGGCCCGCTGCAATCCTGGCCTGTGGCAGCGCATGTCGCTGCCTTTCATTTCGGCAAACGACTTTGATCAAGATCAAAATATCTGTTCCGTTTCTGGCCGATATTTCGATTGTATGGGTAATCTGATCTTCAAGTGTCCGCGGACCGGGATGAACGTGCAGCACTGGCTGGAAGAGCCGAGGGCGGGCGACCCGACATCCTCGTATGAGACCGTGGTTTGCAAGGCCTGTACCCGGCTCCATTTCATCAATCGGATGACCCGGAAACTGCTCGGCGAAAAAGAACAATGACCGGTCTGCCGCGGCAGCAGGGCTTGAGTTCCGATCCAACCATTCGCGGAGCACGATGCATCAATCCGCGCTCGGCAACCGCCGCATCGTGAACTCGATGGCGCCGTCGGGCAATTCGCGCCAGCTCTCCACGGCGCTCATATAGCCCCCCTTGGGATAACGGGTGAGATAGTCGCGGGCCTTGGCGCGCGCTTCCTCCCGCGGCAGGGTGAAGGTATCGCGCACGTAGCCGTCGCCCTTCCGGCGCCGGGCCGCCATTCGGCTGGCGATATCCCGCGGGCGCAACCCCATCGACGAACTCCACCGCGTTGCAACCCCGTCAATATAGACGAAGTCGCGGGGAATCCGAGTCTGCGCACGCGCGGGACCCTTTTCGGGCCAGGCGCGATTGGTCGCCTTCAGTTGGTGCTGGCACCCACTTTCGGCTTTTTGGCCGCCGTGGTCTTCACGGGCGGCGCCTTCGGCTGCTCGGCTGCGCGCACATTGCCCCAGGGGTCGGAGCTCGTCTTGGCGTCCGGGATCTTGCGCATGGTATCTTTGTAGGCCTTTTCGCGCGCCGCTTCAGCCTCCTTCTCCTCGGGGGACTTGGAGGGACCGTCGCCGAGAAGATTGATGTTGGGCATCTGCGCCATTGCTGGAACGGCCCAGCCGGTCAGCAGGGCGACCGTCATCGTCACGAGCAGCTTCTTCATTGGGTACTCCCCGGTATCGGCCGCCTTATAGCATCGCTTCGCCATGCGCCAAGCCCGAGCCTATCGTCGCAGCCTGGCCCGAATGTGGTGCTGCCTGCGCGCCCCCGTGATCCCGGAAGCGCAACGGCTGCAGCCCGACATCTCGGCATCCAGTCCACCTGTCGCCGGGTCGACATTCATCATAGGATTCCGACTTCGGCCATTTCAAGCCGCCGACCTGCGGCAGCGTGCCGGCCGCCCCCCGGACGGGGGCGAGCCAACGAGAAAACCATGGGAGGACCCCCGTTCGTGCCGAATGACAGCCCGGATTTCACCATCGACGACGCGCGGCGCATCCTCGATGACGTATTCGCACCCTGGATCAAGCAGCTCGCGCTGACCGTCGAGGACATCGCGCCGTCGCAGCACGGCGAAGCCGGCGCGATCCTGCGCATGCCCTTCTCTCAGCGGCTCTGCCGCGACAACGGGGTGGTATGCGGCCAGGCGCTGATGGCCTTCGCCGACACCGCGACGGTGATCGCGATGGTGACGGCGAGCGGCGGCTACCGGCCGATGACCACGGTCGACCAGACCACGCATTTCATGCGCGCGGTCGCGTCGTCCGATGTGCTGGCGGATGCACGCGTGGTCCGGATGGGCCGGACCATGAGCTTCGGCCGGGTCACGCTGTCGAGCGCCAGCGACGGTAAGCCGGTGGCGATGGTGTCGAGCGCGTTCGCGATGCTCTGATCCCGCAGGCTGCGGTGGTTAACGAAATGCGAACACGATAGGCCCAGCTTCGCATATCGCATTTATCTGAATGAAACCCGGGCGTGATTTATTTTACGCGCTTTTGACGCGAAAGGTGACGCCATTCGGCATCGGGTTACAGGCAATGAGCGAGACAGACGATAAACGGATCGCACCCCGGCATCGGGTGCTCAAGCAAGGCAGGCTGGCGTTCGACGGCGGCGGAGCCGTCGATTGCATGGTCCGCAACCTCTCGGACACCGGCGCGCGCGTCGAGGTGATCAGTCCGGTTGGCCTGCCCGAGGCTTTCACGCTGGTGATCCCGGCCGACAAGTTCACGCGGCGTTGTCACGCGGTCTGGAGCCACGACAAGCGGATCGGCGTCGCGTTCGACTGACGATGCGGCCGCCATCGCCGCCACGCGAGCACCAGCACCGCCAGCACACAACTCGCCATCAGAGCGCCAACGGCGAACCGCCCACCCGGACGATCGACCGTCCGCGACCACAACGATGGCCCCTCCCCCTGTCGCGCCAGCCGGAACGCCACGACGCTGTCACCCAGTGTCGTGCCGGCCTCGGAATGGCCACCGGCGGCGATCACGACATATTGCTCGCCGTGCCACTGATAGGTCATGGGATTGGCGACGCCCGGGACCGGCAGCCGCCCCTGCCAGAGTTCCGCGCCCGAGCCGGCATCGAATGCGCGCAGATAGGCATCCATCGCACCGGTGAAGACGAGCCCGCCGGCCGTGACGACGACGCCGTTGACCAGCGGCGTGCCCCATTTGAACGCGAGCCCGAGCGGGGCACGGTCCTCCGTGGTGCCGACCGTCGCCCGCCACAGGATCTTGCCGGCCTTGAGGTCGAGCGCGACCATCTCGCCCCAAGGCGGCCGGTTGCACAGCAGGCCGAGCCTGGACATCGCGACGGCCCGCGTCACCGCGAACGGTGCGCTGCGCTGCAGTCCGAAATCGACGCCGCGCGGCGGGGTCATCGCGTCGGCCTGGTCGCGCGGAATCAGCCTGATGATCTGAATGGCCCGGCTGACATTGACGTAGAGGATCTGACGGACGGGATCGAATGCCGCCCCGCCCCAGTTCACGCCGCCGCCGGTCATCGGATAAAGCAACGTACCCGCCGTCGTCGGCGGTGTGTACAGGCCGTCATTGCGCAACGGCGCTAGCTGATCGTCGCAGGAGGAATCGACGATCCGCGGCACGGGTCTGAAAATGTCCTCCGATGCGAAGCGCTGCTGCAGCAGCGGCGGCACATGGGTCGGGAACGGCTGCGTCGGCGAGAGCTGCTCGCCCTCGACAGCGCCTTGCGGCACCGCGCGCTCCTCGACGGGCCAGACCGGCAGGCCGGTGTCGCGGTCGAGCACGAAGACGAAACCCTGCTTGGTCGGCTGCATCACGACGTCACGTGCGCCCTGCGCGGTCTCGAGCCGCGCCAAGCTCGGCTGCGCCGGCAGGTCATAGTCCCAGACGTCATGGTGGGTCGTCTGGAACGACCACACCAGTGCGCCGGTCGCGATCCGCAACGCGACCACGGAATCGGCATGGCGGTTGTCGCCAGGACGTGCGCCGCCGAAGAAATCGGGACTGGGCGAGGAAGTCGGCAGGAACACCAGACCGCGCTCCTCGTCGACCGACATCGGCGCCCAGACATTGCCGTGGCCCGCGGTGATACCGTCATGGATCAGCGGATCGAAACTCCAGCGCAGCCGGCCGGTGCGCGCGTCGAAACCGCGGACGGTGCCGGCCGGCGCGTCGACGCGCTGGTTGTCTCCGATCGACGATCCGACAACCACCACGTCACGGCCGACCACCGGCGCCGACGTGATCTGGAATTCGCCCGGCCACAGCAGCTCCTTGCCGGTGTCGATCCGCACCTCGCCCTCAGTGCCGAAACCGGCGCAGGGTCGTCCCGTCCGCGCATCGAGCGCCACCAGCCGGGCATCGACCGTGCCCATGAACAGCCGGCTGCGGCAGGCTGCGCCTGCCGGCGCACGCTCGTCGATCCAATGGGCGACGCCGCGGCACGCGTAGCGATTGGCGGGACGCAGATTGTTGTCGACCTTGGGATCGAAACGCCATTTCTGCGCACCCGTGCCCGGATCGAGCGCGACAACCTCGTTGAACGGCGTGCAGAACACGAGGCTGTCGTCGACCAGCAGCGGCGTCGCCTCGAACTTGGTGCGAGCGGCCGCAGCGGGCGGCCGGCGCTCGCTGTCTCCGGTGTGATACTCCCAGCCACGCACGAGCCGATCGACGTTGGCCGGCGTGATCTGCGCCAAAGGCGAGAACCGCGTCCCACCGGCATCGCCGCCCCAGTGTTGCCAGGCCGAAGCGGGTGTCAGCGTCGCGGCGACCGAAACGATAGCTGCCCAGACGGCAATCCGACGCGACGCCATGACCTCCCCTCTCCTGCCCTGCATCCGGAGCGATGCACCTCCCCATGAAAGCGTCCACGAAGAGCGGGTCCAGGCGGATGGGACGGATGGCTGCGACCGCGGGACGAACGACGAGGCCCGGGGATAGCCGGCGGCTTGGTGGGACGGGGCGGTGGGCGGTGGCGGCGAGAGGTCGCGCTCCCGCCGGCGCGCTCCCACCGGTTGGAATGAAAGCGGCCGCCCTGTCGGACGGCCGCAATCATGGATGCGATGTCGGCCTCTCAGTAGCCGCGCCGCGTCGGATAGTTCGCAGGACCCCGACCGTAGCCACCACCATAGCCACCGCCGATGCCGATTCCGAGGTTGACCGGCGGCACCACCCGCACCGGAGGTCCGTAATATTCGCGCGGCGGCGGCGCATAGACCACGACGTCATCGCCGGGATCGCGGACCCGGGGACCACGGCTGGCGCGCTTGGGCGGGTCCTCGGCCCGCTTCCTGACCGGCTTGTCCTCAACCCGCTTCGGCGTCTCCGACTTCCGGGCCGGAGGCGTCTGCGAACACGGACAGGTCGGTCCGAGCGCGGCGTTGGTCGGGGCAATCGACGGGCCAGCTGACGCCGCGGCATTGACGGCGGGGATCGCTGCATTGGCGGACGCAACGGCCGGCGACACGACCGGGCGGTTGCGCAGGCGCTCGATCAGCTTGCGCGCCGTCGGCGTGAGATCGCTGTCCGGATAGCGGTCGAGAAACGTCTGATAGGACGCGACGGTGTTGATCAGCACCGCCCCGTTCCAGGCCGCCATCCTGTTGTGGAGGTCGAGCCATTGCCGCGCCTGCGGGCCGTAGGGCGGCGCCGTGTAGAGCGTCACGAAGGCCTCATAGGCCTCGACGCTGCCGTCGCCCACGATGATCTCGTTGGCCGCCTCGATCGGCTTGCCCTGCAGGCTGCGCTTCCATTCATCGACGCTGCGCTTCGCCACCGTGGGTCTCGGCCCGGCATTGGCCGCACCGGCACCGGTCGCACCGATGAAACGGAAATCCTCGGTCAGCGAGGATGAGTCCCACGGCGTCTGCCGGCCTTCGGTCGCCTTGTTGACGGCGACGCGCACCCGCTTGAAAGCCTCCTCGATCGGCAGGCCCGGTTCGCGCGCCGCCTGCAGCAGCGCGTTGGTATACGGGCTGTTGGCGCCGTTGCCGTCCTCGGCTTCGGCGCCGGGCGACGTGGAATAGGACAGGAACGTGCCCGGCGCTCCGCTCTTGGTGTCGAGCAGCGCCAGACCGCGGCCGGCGCTTTGGCTGATGGCGGGGAATGGGTTGTTGCGGCAGGCATCGAGCAGCAGGATGCGCATCCGGCTCGGCACCGAGTTGAGCGTATTGAGAAGATCGTTGAGGCGCACGGCCTGCAGCGGGATGTCGGCCTCGCGGCGCGGATCGACGTCGACGGGAATCAGATAATTCTCACCGTCGATCTGCAGCCCGTGGCCGGCATAGAACACCAGCGCCACCGTATCGGGCCCCTTGCTCGCGATCCTGGCGGCGAAGTCGCCGACCTCGCGGTTCAGATCCTTCTGTGACAGATCGGCGGCCGTCGTCACATCGAAGCCGGCCTCTCCCAACATTTTCGCCATCGCATTGGCGTCGTTCGCCGGGTTCGGCAGCGGTGTCACCGACCGGTAGGCCGACTGCCCGATCACGAGCGCCAGCCTGCTGCTCTCGGCCAAGGCTGGCGTCAGACCGGCAAGCAGGCCGCCCGCAAGCAATGCGGCCCTGAGAGCGTGGCGGAACATGGCGATCTCCAATCTGCACATGACGTGAATTTGTACATGACGTGCCGATTGGTCGAACCGGTTCGCGGCCGGGTTCATTGCCGAAAGCAAATGCCGCACTCCGGGCGCCAGATCGCCGACCGCAGGACGCAACGATTCGACCACAGCCGGACATTGTTGCTGCACAAGATGCCCGCAGCCTTGCCGCGATCGCGAACTAGCGTCCGCGCCGCATGCAGGTCTGGTCCAAAATGCGGCTGATTGCGTCACGATTTGGACTACTCACGACCCTGCTCGTCGCAGGCTGCGCGGCAGACAGCCATTCCCGTCTGCCGGCATTCATGCTCGCCAAGGAGCCTGCTCCGCCGCAGCCCGAAGCGCCGCCCGATGTTCCGATGCTTGTCCGCAAGAATCTCGACATGATCTTCGTCGCGACCACGCAGCCGCGCGACCTGGAGGCCTCGGCCGCGCGGCGCGCCGATCAGGGCGATGCATGGACCGCCTGCGTGCGCGCCCAGATCACCGCGGTGAGCGGAACCCCGCTCCGGCGTCAGACCTATCGGCTGACGATCAAGCGGGGTGAGATCATCGACCGGCGGCGCTCGGTCGCAGGCGACGGTTGCACTTCCGAAAACTACCAGGCTGTTCTGCCGACGAAGTGATTCAACCCTAAGGCGACATCGATCAGGGAAGCCGACCGGGCTGGGCATGCGCCGTGCTGTGCGGGAACCTGCTACCGCGTCAGTCGACAAGTGTTAGTTCTTAGCTAACGCAAACCAGTAACCGAAGACCGAACGAATGGCTCAAATTTAACAATTCTTGGGGAACATCAGGTCCGATTAAGACGCGGAATGACCACTGGACCTGGTTCTCCATGAACGTTCACCTCGTCGGCGACGATACGGCCAAGCTAGCCTTGCTTCGCGGCATGCTGGCTGAGCGCTGCTCGCTCACATCTGAACTGATCGGTGATGCCGGCATTCGAGGCCGCGACATCGACGCGATCATCGTGGCTGCAGACCTGCGTGACGTCGACAACATCACGGCGCTGAAGGACATCTCCGACCGCCTCGCGCGTATTCCTCGCCGCATCTTCCTGACCAATCACAAATCGCGCCTGTCGACGGTGCAGGCCTATGCGCTGGGCGCTACGAGCGTCTTGTCGAACACGCCGAGCCGCAATCAGTTGCTTGGAAAGCTGCTCGATGCGCGACCGGGCCCGCCGACAAAGAGCATCGCGGCGGACGATCGGCAAGCCGCCTTTGCAGGCGCGTCCTGCATCGCCTCGATGTTCGCAGCGGTGCTGAGCGGAGCTGAGATCGACGTCGATGAGACCCGACGCGTAGGCAGGCGCATAGCCGATTGCATTGCTGAGAACGGCCTGTCGGACTGGCTCTCGACCGTTCGCCGTCACCATGAAGGGACCTATCAACACTGTCTGCTGGTGACCGGCATCACCGTGGACTTCGGGCTGAGCCTCGGCGTTCACAGCTCGGATCTCGAGCGGCTCTACATGGCTGCGATGTTCCACGACATCGGCAAGGCCAAGATCCCGCTGACCATCCTCGACAAGCCCGGCCGGCTCGACATCAAGGAACGGGCTCTGGTCGAGACCCATCCGGCGGCGGGATACGACGCGCTGAAGGACAACGCGGCCATCACCGCGGAAGTGCTGAACGCGGTCCGCCATCATCATGAATTCCTCGACGGCAGCGGCTATCCCGACGGGCTAATGGCCCACAACATTCCGGATCTGACGCGCATCCTCACCATCTCCGACATCTTCTCGGCACTCATCGAATACCGCAGCTACAAGCCGGTGATGGCGCGCGAGAAGGCCTACGAGATCCTCCAGGGGATGGAAGGCAAGCTCGAGAAGCCGTTGATCGGCGCATTCCGCGACGTTGCGCTGATCCGCTGATCCCGAGCCTGGACCGTGGTGAATGTGCGGTTAAGGCCGCCGCGCAAATCTGAGCGGACCGGCAAGGCCTATCTTGTCAGCTTTGAAATACCATTCGACCGAGCTGCGCGACCGTGGGCGCAGCAAGGGGGATTGCCGGGACGTGGCCGAGATCATCGATCGTGCGATTGCAACGAGACAAGACCGCGCGGCCGGCGCGGCGTCCGGCAGGCGTACACTGCCGGCGCTGACTTCGGTCGCACCGACGGATTGGCAGGAGCTCGCTGCACGGGCCGTGGAATCCAACGGCTACTATCTGCCAGGCTGGGAGCTCGCGGTGAATGCCTCGGCACGAGGGCGGACCGGCACCTCAGCACTCAGTGCATGGACCGATGATCTGCGGCCACGCCTCGTCGGCCTGATGCCGGCCACATCGTTGTGGCGCGCCTGCAAGTTGCCACTGCCTGCGCTCGCCAGTGGCCATCCGTACGGGACGTTGTGCACGCCGCTGCTCGACCGAGACAGCGCGGAGGCGGCCACGGCACGACTGCTCGACGAGGCACGACGAACGGGTGCGCGCGCTGTGCTCCTGCGCGACATGTCGATCGCTGGCGCCGCGATGCAGGCGTTCGACGCCGTCCTGCGTCGCCAGCGGCTACGCCCGCGCATCGTTCAATCCTATGAGCGGGCCTGCCTCGATGCGACATGCGACGGCGAGAAGGTGCTCCAGGATGCGCTCGGCGCAAAGAAGCTGAAGGAGCTGCGCCGCCAGCGTCATCGAATGGCCGAGCATGGCGACGTCCGTTTCGAGGTCGCGCGTACGCCGGACGAGGTCACTGCTGCGCTCGAGACCTTCCTGACCTTGGAGGCGAGCGGCTGGAAGGGACGGCGCGGCACGGCGCTGGTCCAGCACCCTGGCGATGCCAGCTTCATCCGCCGTGCCGCACCTGCGCTCGCAAAGGACGAGGCCTGCGAGATCATCAGCCTCGTGGCCGGTGACGCTGCCGTGGCCGCAGGCATCGTGCTGCGCCACCAGGACCGCGCCTTCTTCTTCAAGCTCGGCGTCGATGAGCGCTTCGCGAAGTATTCGCCCGGCGTGCAATTGACCCTCGATCTGACGCGTCATCTCTGCAGCGACCCGAGGATCAGCTCTGCTGATTCGACCGCAGGTCCCGAGCATCCCATGATCAATCCGATCTGGCGCGGGCGCCTCGCGATCGGCGACATTCTGGTCCCGCTCCACGCGCGCGATCCAGTCGTCGAGCTGATCCATGCCGCGCTGACCGCGCGCCGCGAGGGGCTCGGCCTCGCACGTCGGGCGATCCACGCCATCCGCAGTTTGCGGAAGAGGCGGAGCGCTACTCCGCAGCCTGGGCGTTGACCTCGGCCGACACCTGGCGGATGGCACGCGCCAGCATCTGCGGATCCTGCGCGCCTGAGACCGCGTATTTCTGCGCGAACACGTAGGTCGGGACGCCGGAGATGCCTTTCTCCGCGGCCTCCTGCGCCTGTGCCGAGACGAGCTCTACGTCCTCGTCGGTCGCAAGCATCTTGCGGACAACTCCGGCGTCGAGCCCGCAATCTGCGGCAGCCTGCACCAGAACATCAATATCGGTGAGATCACCGCCGTCGCGGAAATACAATTCCATCAGCCGCTGCTTCATCTCGGGCGCCTTGCCAATCGAGCCGGCCCAGCGGATCAGGCGATGGCAATCGATCGTGTTGGGCTGGCGCGCGACGCGATCGGGCCGATAGCTGAGCCCTTCCTGCTCGGCCGCCGCGACCACGCGGCTGGCAATGCCCTTGTAGGCCTCGACCGAACCAAACTTGGCCGTGAGATACTCTTCACGGCTGATGCCCTCGCGCGGCACCCATGGATTGAGGAAGTACGGCCGGAAGTTCAGTTCGACCGGCACCTCCGGGACGAGCTTCAGCGCCTCCTCGATCCGCCGCTTGCCGATATAGCACCAGGGACAGACGACATCGGAGACGACGTCGATGATCAGCGGCTTCAAGGTGCTCATGCGGGCTCTCCCGGGTTCCCTTGGATATCGGCCCAAGATAAGGCCGTGCCCGGCCAACGCAAGCGAGGTCACAAGGAGGCAGCCATCTCCCTGAGCCTGATGGCGGTGAGATCGTCGGCCGGGAAGAAGCTCTCCAGCGCCAGTTCCGACAGGGTGATGTCGACCGGCGTGCCGAACACCATCGTGGTCGAAAAGAAGCTCAGCACGTCGGCGCCATGCCGAAGCCTGAACGGAATGGCGACGTTGTCGGCAGGCAACGGCGCCGATCGTGCCGGAATCGGATAGGACTTGAGCTCCTCGTGCAGCCTGAGCAGCCCCGCGTCGGCGGTCGCCTCGCATTGCCGGTGCAGCCGCTCCAGGAGATGTCCGCACCATTCGGCGAGATTGACGGTGCGCGGCGCGAGACCCTCGGGATGGAAGGCCAGACGCAGCACGTTGAGCGGCGGCGCAAGCAGCCGCTCCGGAATGCCAGCGAGCAGCGGCGCCACGGTCCGGTTCGCCGCCACCAGGTTCCAGTGCCGATCGACGGCGAGCGCAGGATTGGGCTCGTGCGCCTTGAGCACCAGCGTCATCGCCTCGCGGGCGGGCTTCAGCGCCGGATCATCCAGCGGGCGCTGCTGGAACGCCGGCGCGTAGCCGGCGGCGACCAGCAGGACGTTGCGTTCACGTAAGGGCACCTCCAGTCGCTCCGCCAGCTTGAGGACCATGTCGCGCGACGGCGCGGCGCGGCCGGTCTCCACGAAGCTCAGATGGCGCGCCGAGATCTCGGCATCGAGCGCGAGGTCGAGCTGGCTGAGATGCCGGCGCTGCCGCCATTGCCGCAGATGTTCGCCGACATGGAAAGATTTGGCACGGCCGGCACGTGCCGAGGCGATCTGTGTCGTCATGAGCCGAGATCTATCACGGCGACGTCAGCGCCTCCATGACGTGCGAGGTAATCGAATTCCCTGCTGATCCCGATCATCGTCGCCGCCACAGGAGATGACGGCTTCGCTCCTGGTTCCACTGAACCGGCCTCTGATCCCGCAATCATAAGGAGACCCGACATGATCACCTCGTCACCCTTGCTCCGCCAGGCCCTGCTTGCCGACGCCCTGTTCAGCGGCGTCGCTGCCGTCGGGCTCACCGGCGGGGCCGGCTGGCTTTCGTCGATGCTGCAATTGCCTGACGCTCTGCTGCGCGAGACCGGCCTGTTCCTGATCGCCTACACCATCCTCGTCGGCTGGCTCGCGTCACGCGTGGCGGCGCCGCGGGCGCTGATCCTGCTCGTGATCGCAGGCAATGCGGCATGGACGGTCGGCAGCATCGCGCTGCTGTTCTCGGGCATGGTCGCGCCCAACGTGGTGGGCGAGATCTTCGTCGCGGCCCAGGCTGTGGCAACCGGCGTGTTCGCCGAGCTGCAATATATGGGTATGCGGCGCAGCGGGAATGCGGTCGCGGCGTGACCCACCCTGCTCTGCCTGCTCTGCTCAGGCCGCGCGCGCACCACCGCTGAGCGTCTTGGCTGCGGCGGTGTTGGCTGCGGCGGTCTTGGACTTGACCCGCTTGCCGGCGGCGGTCGCCGGCCTGCGGCTCTTGGCCTTGCCGCGCGCGGTCACCTCACCTTCCATCTTGGCTTTAGCTTTTGCGCGCTGCTTGGAACGATCCTTGGCGAGCTTCTCGGCCTTCTTCTTGGCCTTGCGCTCGTCCCTCTGCTTCAGAAGCACTCGCTCGGCACGCGCGTCGGCCTTCTTCTTGGCCCGCTTCTTCTCGCAGGGCTCGCATTTGCAGCCGATCGGCTTCAGGTAGGCCTTGAAGTAGTCGGTGCCGTAATCGTAGTTGATCTCCTCGCCCGGCTCGATGTCCTTGATGGCGCGGATGAAGATCTTCTTCTTGCGCGGCTTGACGTCGGATTCGGCGTTCGGCTTGCAGGAATGATTGATGTAGCGGGCGACGTTCTCGCGGACCGAGCCGTCGATGGTCCAGCGCTTGTCGAGCTCGAACAGGTATTTGTTCTCGATCGCGTCTTCCTCCGCCTTCTTCGAATCCAACAATGGACCGAAATAGCGGACGATCTTGGTGCCCTTCTTGATCGGCTTGGTGGCGAACAGGCCGAGCCCCGTCTTGGAGCGGCCGATGCGATAGGGTTTGGTCTGCGGGATGACAGGCATGAGCGTTGAGAAAGATGAACCTCGCGAAGCGGCCGTTCTAGGATAAATTCGCGAGGCTGTCAGGTGTTTCGCGCCATCGACGTGAACCGTCCCCAGCTTGCAGCCGGCTGCAACGATGTTTTGCTCCGATCGTGGTCCGCATCCGCCGATCTATGCTCCGGGCGGCAGTCGCGGCACCGTTGCCTTCAGCATGGCCTCGAGCAGCGATTCGGCATTGGTGCCCGGCGGCGAGCGGCGCAGGATGTCGGTGAGACGGCCGTCCAGCAGCAGCATCGTGTAGCCGTGCACCAGCGACCAGGCGCGCGCGATGGTCGCGGCCTGATCGAGCGACAGCTCCTCGTCGCCGACCTGATCCGGGCTTCTGGCGGCAACCGATCCGGCGAGGCCAGCGAACGAAGCCTCGGCAGCCTCGTGCAGCGACGGCCGCGAATAGTCGAGGCGCTCGGTGCGGAACATCCGTCCGTACTTGCCGGGTTTGGCCTGCGCGTAGGCGACGTAGGCG
>JBARNF010000980.1:0-1880 GCA_049802835.1 Bradyrhizobium sp. | reverse complement strand
TTCTGTACGTTCTCCCGCAGGAAAGCGAACGGAGACGTGTAGATCTCTCGCGCGAGCAGCGGGAGTATCCGTTCAAGATCAACTTCGATGGGATGTCCTCGGCCGGCCATGACCTACTTCTCGATCTTCAGAAGATGTGTAAATTGTCGCAATACCTGCTGCCGCAACAGGGTTGCAGGTGCGTCATTGAACTCCGCGGAGTGTCGCGACCATAGTTCGCCCAGGGGTGCCTGCCTCCCGAGACGACCGCAGGCGAACATTCCGTTCTCCAGTTCGATACGAGTCAGGTCGGCGCAAGGGACGGAGCATACGACGGCGACGATCTCGGGAAATCGGTCGAGCTCCGCAAGGCCTTCCACAAAACGCTCTCGCACGTCGGGGCCAGCGGCTATGCGGTCCCCCAGATAATCGACGAGCCCTTTGGCTCCCTGCGCCTCGTAGATGCGGTCGGCTTCGATCAGCACCGGCGAGGCTTGCTGATCGGAAGTACCGGCGCCCGGGAATACGATCTGCGTCACGACTTCGTCTAGATCCCGGATCATTGCTTCCGCCGCGGCCGAAGCGATCGAACGCCGGTAGTTCCCGTAGGCCTGCGTGATGGTCCGGACGACGCGTTCCTGGTCGAAGCCGGGCTCCAACTCCGGCTCGGTCGCTTCCATAAGCGCCCGGAAGTTCGGGTCGATCTCGCGGAGCAGCGTGACGTCCAACGGGACCACGTTGCCGGACGACTGGATCGACGGACCATGGGTATAGATTCCGAGCGCGACTGCGGCCGCCCAGGCCCCGCCAGGACAGTCGCACAGCGCGCCGATCACGTCGCGGGCCGCGGCGGCGCGTTCGGTCTCCCGACGGCCGTCCGCCAGACCGGCACATTCCAGAAAGCCGTCCCAGGATAGAAGCGCCTGAAGGAAGGTCGTCGCGTTCCGCACGCAGTACCGGCGCCAGCCGTTCTTGCTCGTCTTGTCGAGCTTCTTCTTATTCTCGTCGCCGCGATCGGATATCCCGCGCACGACCAGATGGCGGACCGGCTTGATGCGTTCGGAAGCAGCATGCGCGAACCCGGCCGCCTCCATGTCAATAGCGATGAACTTGCGGTCGACCCTCTTGACCTCGTCCGCGAACGCCTTCGAGGCGATCACCGTGTTGCCGGACGCGATGTTGCCGCGGTGCAGCGTCGGCGGAGGCACGCATACCGCGGCCTTCTCCAGAATTTCCAGACCGGCATAGACGGCGGCGGCTCCGCTCTGCCACCTCTGGTAAGCCGGCCGGCTCGCGAACTCGAAGTTGGCCAGCGCCTGCTTCATGCCGTAGTCGAGTGGCCAGTGGTTTCCCGAATGTCGGATTTCGTATCCGCCCTCCACCGACTCCGCCTTCGAATTGGCCAGGAACTCGTTAACCTCGGTCGCGACAGCGACGTCGCCGATCGACAGATCGTCGTCGAGGGCGCCCGCGGTACCGAGCATCACGAGAAGGTCGACGTCGGCATATTCCAGCAGCTTGTGCGTGCCATGCTGCGCCGCCAGAAGGCCCATGCCTCCGACCAGATAGGCGATCACCTTGACCGGCCCCAAATCCAAGACGTGGAAGAAGGTGCCATGCGCCCCCACCGACCGGACGATCGGGGCCACCTCGGTCACGTAGCCGAACTCTTCCGCGAGCGGGACGACGATACCGATGTCGAAACGGGGCTTTGCCGGCATTGCTTGCGCTCGATGGATCGGCCGATAATAGCCGTGTCGCGAGCCGGAAGATACCGTCCCTGAATCCTTAGACCCACGCCACGGCATCGTTCCCGCGCCCGCCGCCGTGGACGCCCATCGTCGAGTATCTGTCTATATCCACATCGACTTCGCGGCCGACGATTCTCATTGCCGCAGAAT
>JBARNF010000979.1:0-5428 GCA_049802835.1 Bradyrhizobium sp. | reverse complement strand
GCCGGCGTGGTGTCACGCTTCAAGGCGCTCACCGCCGACGGCACCGGTCTCGTGGCGCTATCCTATCGCGGCTATGCGGGGTCCACCGGCAGTCCGAGCGAGCAGGGACTGCTGCAGGATGCCGCAGTCGCCTATGCGTTCACGATAGAGCGCTACGAGGCAGGACGGATCGTAGCCTGGGGCTTTTCGCTCGGCAGCGGTGTTGCCACTGCCATCGCGTCGGAGCATCCGATTTCCAAGTTGATCCTGGAAGCCCCTTATACATCGACCGTGGATGTCGCCTCCGCCATGCTCAAGGTCGTCCCGGTCGGCCTGCTGATGCGCGACCGCTTCCATTCCGACCAGCGCATCACCAACGTGCATGTGCCGCTCCTGATCATGCATGGCGAAAAGGATCCGGCGATTTCGATCCGCTTCGGGGAACGATTGTTCGCGCTTGCGCATGACCCCAAGCGCTTCGTACGGTTTCCCGACGGCGGACATAATGACCTGGATTTATTTGGTGCCACTGAGACAGCCAAGAGCTTCATCGACGGCCCGTAGCGTCTCTCGCACGCTGTGGCCGGCTCTGCTCGGTGCCCTCTTGATCTTTGTGTTTCTGCCGCTGCCGGCGCGCGCGGCCGTCGGGCTGGACGGCGCTGTCATGACCTGGCCGTTCGCGCTGCCGTTTGCCGGCTTGCTGCTCTCGATCGCGCTCGGGCCGCTGCTATTCGTCAAATTCTGGCATCGTCACTACGGAAAGATCGCCGCGGCATGGGCGCTGGTGACGCTGGCGGCGCTGAGCTGGCAGGCCGGACCGGCAACTGCGCTCGCGTCCTTCGTCCACGCGCTGCTCGGCGAATATCTCAGCTTCATCGTGCTGCTGTTTGCGCTCTACACGGTTGCCGGCGGCATCCTGGTGACTGGCGACATCCGAGGCACGCCGACGACCAATACCGGCATCCTGGCACTGGGCACCATCATTGCGAGCGTCGTCGGCACCACAGGCGCCGCCATGATCCTGGTGCGTCCGCTGATCCGCGCCAATCTGACGCGGCGGCACAACATGCACGTCTTGATCTTCTTCATCATTCTGGTCGCCAATGTCGGTGGCGCCTTGAGCCCGCTCGGCGATCCGCCGTTGTTTGTCGGCTTCCTCCGCGGCGTCGACTTCTTTTGGACCACGCACAACATTTGGCCACAGACTCTGATCGTTGCCGGACTGCTGCTGGCGATCTTTGCCGTGATCGACGCATGGCGCTTCGGTGCGGAGCCGCGCGCGAAGGACGGGGGTCGCGGCGAGCCCGTTCGCATTCGCGGCCTCGTCAATGTCGTCCTGATCGGGGCCATCGTCGCCACCATGCTGATCTCGGCGAACTGGAAGCCGGGCATCGCTTTCGACGTGGTGGGAACGAGGCTCGAGCTGGAGAACCTCATGCGTGATACGGTCCTCCTGGTGATCGTCGGACTGTCACTGCGGCTCACCCCCGACGAGCACCGCGAGGCGAACGGGTTCAATTGGGAGCCGATCCGGGAAGTCGCCAAGCTGTTCGCTGCGATCTTCACGGCGATTATGCCCGTCATCGCGATGCTCGACGCCGGCCACAACGGCGCGTTCGCATGGCTGCTGAGTGCCGTGACCGCGCCAGGCGGCGCACCGAGAGAGGTCGCCTATTTCTGGTTCACGGGCCTGATGTCGGCCTTCCTCGACAATGCGCCGACCTACCTGCTGTTCTTCGAGCTTGCTGGCGGCGACCCCAAGGTGCTGATGAATGACCTCGCAGGCACGCTGGCCGCGATCTCGATGGGGGCGGTTTACATGGGCGCGCTGACCTACATTGGCAATGCCCCGAATTTCATGGTCGCTGCGATCGCCAATGAGCGCGGCATCAAAATGCCGAGCTTCTTCGGTTACATGTTGCGCGCGGCCGTCGTCCTGGTTCCGCTGTTCGTGCTGCTGACCCTGCTGCCGATCGCACCGCTGCTGAGCCGCCATTGATCGGGTCGACGGGATTTCCGAGGCCGCCTCGATTTTGAACTGTCACGACCAGACCGGGTGACGATCACCTCGCCGTCGCGCATAGTCGGACCAGAACGGATCGAGGACGCGAATCATGAGCGTGAAGGGCGCGACGCCGGCATCATCGGTGATCTTCCCGGGCTTGGCGGTCGGGCTGGTCGCGATCGTGACCGCACTCCATTACGACTTCACGCCCTCGGCGGCAGGCGTGAGCTTCGCGGCGGTGCTCCTGGTGATCCTGTTCGGCACAGTATTCGCGGCCGTGCACCATGCCGAGGTGATCGCGCACGAGATCGGCGAGCCGTTCGGTACGCTGCTGCTGACGCTGGCCGTGACGGTCATCGAGGTGGCGTTGATTGCGACCATCATGCTCGGCGACACCGCCGCTCCGGCGCTGGCCCGCGACACCGTGTTCGCGGTCGTGATGATCGTCTGCAACGGGCTGGTCGGCATCTGCATCTTCATCGGCAGCCTGCGCTATCGCGAGCAGGACGTTCTGGTCTCCGGCGCCAACCTCTATCTCAGCGTATTGTTTACGATGGCGACCATCACGCTGGTGCTGCCGAACTATACGCTGACCTCACCGGGGCCGGTCTATTCTGCCGTGCAACTCGCCTTCGTCAGCGTGGCCACGATCCTGCTCTACGCCGTGTTCCTGTACACCCAGACCACGCGCCACCGGGATTATTTCATCGGCAGCGCTGCCGGCTTCAGCGATGATGATGTCCGGCTGCCGCGGACGAAACTTGCGCTCAGCGTCGGGCTGCTACTGGTCGCGCTGCTCGCTGTGGTCCTGCTCGCCAAGAAGTTCTCGCTGGTGGTCGACGCGGGCGTCGCCGCCACCGGCGCGCCGCCGGCCATTGCCGGCGTATTGGTGGCGCTTTTGATCCTGCTGCCGGAAAGCGTGGCCGCCATCTCTGCGGCGCGCGCCAACGACCTGCAGAAGAGCATCAACCTGGCGCTCGGGTCCTCGCTCGCCACCATCGGACTGACGATTCCGGCGGTGGCGACGGCCGCTCATGCCCTCGACAAGCAGCTCGTGCTCGGGCTGGATGCAAAGGGGATGGTGCTGCTGGTCCTGACCTTCGTCCTGAGCATGCTGACCTTCGGCACGGGACGGACGAACATCCTGTTCGGACTGGTGCACATGGTCGTCTTCGCGATATTCGTCTTCCTGCTTTTCGTGCCCTGATTCCAAAAGAGACCCCCATGCTCAGCGCTCAATCCGACGTCCAGGTCGACACACCCGAGGTCCGCGTCACGGAGTGGCGGCTGGCGCCTGGCAGTGCGACAGGACGCCACATCCATGGAATGGATTACGTGATCGTGCCGGTTACCGCGGGCGAGATGACGATTGTGGCACCGTCCGGCGAGCGCACGAAAGCACAGCTCGCGGTCGGCAAATCCTATTTCCGCAAAGCGGGGGTAGAACACGATGTGCTGAACGAGACCACCTCCGAGATCATTTTCCTCGAAGTTGAATTGAAGCCGTAACCATTTGTTTACCGGGATGCCGCTGATTGTGGTATCTTGAGCCGGCGATCCGGAAGCTGTGGCAGTGCCGGCGTGATCTCGGACTGCGGCACGGCTCCGGTCTCAAAGGCTTTCAGGAAAACGATTTTCCGACGTTCGTTTCTGCCCCGAGTCGCGGGCGTGCGAGCTGCGGAAGGTGGGGAATGGTCCCTTAATTGTGCCTCAAAGTTCCCGCAAATACCGCGCGGGAGTGGTCAGCATGCTGAAATATCTCACCAAGTTCGCCCTGGAGATCATCCCGTCGGTGGTCGCCACCATCATCGGGGCGTACATCGTCAATCACTACATCAATACCAAGCCCGACGCGCCGCCATCGACCATGGCGGCCATGGCGTCGGCTGCCTATGCCAAGATCACCGGCTCCAAGGGCGAGGCTCCCAGGACCACGGCTGCCGATGCCGCAAAGGCCGACGCCAAGCCGGCCGAAACCTCTGCCGAGATTTCCAACGTACCTGCTCCGGGAATCAAGGCGAAGGGTGTGTCGGAGAAGTCGCTCGCCGACAAGGCCGCAGAAAAGGCGGTCGAGGTGAAGCCGACCGAGACCGCCAGCCTTCCGGCCGAGTCGCCGCGCCACCCAGCGTCGCCGCGCGAAAAGGTCACCGCACGGACCGCTCCGGCGGACACTCCGGCGGCTCAGCCGGAGGATCGTCGCGACGCTGCCGATCTGGCGCGGGCTGCGATCGAGCGGCTGCGCGCAAATGAGGGAGCCAATAAGGCGTCCGCGGAAAAATCGTCCGCCGAAAAGTCGTCCGCAGATATCGCTCGCGGTGCTGGCGAGACGCCGCGCATCGTGACGGTGGCACCACCGGTGTCGCCAGTCCGTCCGCTGCCGCCGCCGGTCACTGTGTCCGCGCCACCGGCCGAGCAGGGGTTTGCCATGCCGCCGGCCTCGAACCCGTCCTACACGGGATCGTTGCAGCCTGACGGCCGTCCGACGCCGCCGGCCGAAATTCCCGCCCGGCAGCTGCGTCCGCTGGACCTGCGCGCCGACAAGGCCGATCCGTCGATCAAGGAGCAGATGTCCAGCGTCGCCCAGGATATGATGTCCGCCGCGAAGTCGGTGTTCCACTCGGTTCTGCCGAAGTAGCGATCGGATCATCAGGCGCCGATCCGCGCGCGTGATCCCTGCACAAGCGGTGGACCCGAACGGTCCGCCGCTTTTTTGTTCGGCGCCGCCAGATCAGCCGTGCCCGGCTGCGGATTTCAAGCACAGCCGCCGAACCAGACCCGCCGGCGGGTTGACCGGACATGCGATCGAAATGCGGGCCAAAAACAAAAACGCGAGCCGAAGGCCCGCGCTTTCAGACGTCATCAGATGATGTTTGCAGATCAGCGCGGTGCGCCGGGGCGGGCACCTGCACCCGGACCGCGACCGGCACCACCACGGTCGCCACCTGCGCCGGCGCCGAACACCGGCTTCGGCTTCATCGGCAACAGACCTTCGCGCTGCAGCTTCTTGCGGGCGAGCTTGCGTGCGCGGCGCACGGCTTCGGCCTTCTCGCGTGCTTTCTTCTCGGAGGGCTTCTCGTAATGACCGCGGAGCTTCATCTCGCGGAAAATACCCTCGCGCTGCATCTTCTTCTTCAGCGCCTTGAGGGCTTGATCGACATTGTTATCGCGAACGAGAACCTGCACGCGGCATCCTCTTTCCATTGATCGGATTTGAATTCTGATAAAGCGAAGCGCTGGCAAAAGGCCAAGCCCTTAACCTCAAGCGCGCGGATGTATCAGACAAAGGCGGCAATGTCCACCGGCAGGAAGGTAATTGTGCGGGTCTGACGCGGTAAAATCAGGGTTTTTGGTCCCGATCAGGCGGTCTTGGGAGGGATTGTTCCGACCTCCGTCACATGCCCCATCTTCCGGCCGGGCCGCGGCGGACCCTTGCCGTAAAGGTGG
>JBARNF010000978.1:0-5634 GCA_049802835.1 Bradyrhizobium sp. | reverse complement strand
AGGGCTGCAACTTAAGGAGGCAAAGGCTCGCCGGAGTCATATTGACGGGCAGGTGGACAAGGGCTTGTGGCTTCAAGTGAATCCCCCCGGGTCTGCGGTTGATCGGTGACCGGCCACCGCATCACGCGCAAGGAGATTGACAGGCCTTCCAGGTCGCTCAACTATGACGTGTCAAGCCGCGCGTGAACAGCGCGGCGGTAAGACGGAGGGAGCAATGCCCGATTATCTGGTCCTTCGAAATGCCTCCGCCGTGCGAACCGCGAGCCCGTTCGAAAGCTTCGGTCCGGGCGCCGCCGAGGCACCCGCGCGGACTGCCCCGGAACCTCGGGTTGAAATGCATGACATTTCCACGCGCGAAGCCACCAGCATTGCCCGCGATCCTGCGGTCGCGGCCGTGGCGATCCCGATGCCCATCACGCTGATCAAGCCGTTCGATGTCGGGACCGGCGCGGCGGCGACGGATGCGTGGGGCATTCCCGCCGTAAAGGCCGATAGCTCGGGCTTCACCGGCGACGGTGTCGTCGTCGCCGTCCTCGATACGGGTATCGACAACACGCATCCCGCCTTCGCCGGCGTGACCCTCGTGGAGAAGGACTTCACCGGTTCAGGCAACGGCGATCAGCACAGTCATGGGACGCACTGCGCCGGAACCATCTTCGGCCGCGACGTCGGCGGCACCCGGATCGGGATCGCGCGCGGAGTCAAGAAGGCGCTCATCGGCAAAGTCCTGGACGCCGCCGGCGGCGGCAGTTCCGAGATGATCTTTCGCGGAATTCAATGGGCGCTCGACGAGGGTGCCCATGTCATCTCGATGTCGATCGGTTTCGACTTTCCCGGCTCAGTCGAGAGGATGGCGGCCGGCGGGCTCCCGAGCCGCCCAGCCGTCTCCAACGCGCTGGAGGCCTATCGGTCCAACTTGCGATTCTTCGACGCCCTCATGCAGATGGTCAAGGCGCAAGCCGCCTTCCGGGACACCGCGGTCGTCGTGGCGGCATCGGGAAACGAAAGCGAGAGAAAAGGCGCGCCGGCATTCACGATCGCTGCATCGTTGCCGGCGGCTGCAGACGGGGTCGTGTCGGTCGCGGCGCTGAGCCGCGGCGCCGGCGGCAAGTTCGAAATCGCCGACTTCTCCAATACCATGGCCCAGGTCGCGGCTCCCGGAGTCGACATTCTGTCGGCCAAGATCGGCGGCGGGCTGAGCAGCAAGAGCGGCACCAGCATGGCTTGTCCGCATGTCGCAGGCGTCGCGGCCCTGTGGTGGGAGGCACTGAAAAAATCCGGCACAGTCAAACCGGCTGCGAATTTGGTGGTCAACAATCTTATCATTCGCGCGCGCACGGACGTGTTGGATGCTGGCGCGACGCCGGAAGATCGTGGCACCGGCATCGTCACCGCACCGTAAATGGCGGGCGCGCACACCGCGGTGAGGCGTGCCGTCCGCACCACCGCGGCGACGATGTCGGAGCCGCGCGCCGATGATCGCGGCTAAACCTCGATGACGGCGGGTCGGCGCTCATGTGCGAACCGGCTCGATCGCGCCGGCCGCAAGCTGCCGAACTCGGCTGGCCGAAGCGGACCTGGCCGCAAAGGCTGAGGGTTGCAGGGGAGTACGGTCCACCATGCCCGATCCGTTCGCCGAAGATCCCTCATTGGTTCACCACGTCGATCTGAATGTGCCGGGAACGCATGTCATTGCGCTCGGAATCGGCCACTACGACCATCTGCCGGGCGGGGGGAATACACCGACGCGACACCACCTGAACCTTACGCAGCTGAGTTCACCCCCGATCTCCGCCAGGAAAGTGGCCGCGTGGTTCGTCGAGAACTTCGATTGCGCGGAAAGTCCGTTGGCAAGCGTGTCGCTGGTCCTGTCTGAGCCGCAGCCGGCAGAGTTCACGAACAAAAGGACGAACAGGACATCCACGGTTCCGACGGGAACCATGGAGGAGGTCAGGGCAGCCCTCAAAGCATGGATGCAGCGCGCCGAAGTCGACCCGCGAAGCCGTGTCATCCTGTACTTCAGTGGGCACGGCCTGTCGGAGGGCCTGCAGAATCTGTATCTGCTGCGCGACTACGGCAAGGACTCCGAAGACCCGCTCCTCGGCGCCCTGAACTACCAGAATTTCATCGCCGGGCTGGCGACACGCAAACCCAGCAGTCAGTTCTTCCTGTTCGATGCCTGCCGATCGGTCAATCCGATCGCGGCCTTGAACCGCAACGGCGGCCAGGGGGTATTCGGCGCCGAACTCGAAGGGCGCAACGGCATCACGCAGCCGATGCAGCAGTCCCCGATCTTCTCTACCGAAATCGATCGGCAGGCGCTTGGCCGCGCCAATGAGGAGAGCCTGTGCGCCCGCGCGTTCATTCGTGCAATGAGCGGCGCCTGCAGCAAACGTGAAGGCAATTGTTGGTACGTCACGACCGATCGGATCGTCGAGGCGCTCACCGATTTTCAAAACCGCGAGGCGGTCAAGGGGAAAGCGAAGCAGTGCGCCGACGCGAACAGCTTCGCCAAGATTCACCTGCGCCGCCTCGCGGCGACCCCGTGGATTCCGGTGTTCGTCCGCCTCGACGACCTGAGCATGGCGCCCAAAGTCAGAATTACGGCCGTGCGCGGCGGCAGACAGCCGGAGATCATTTCCGATCCGAGCAGCGCAGGGTGGCAGCCGCGGGAGGAATGGGAAAGCCAACTGGAACTCGGCGAGTACAAGTTCCTGGCCGAGCACATCGAGCCGGGGAATGCAGGGATTCAGCCGATTACCCGCGATGACACCGTCTGTCCGATCTACATCGAGGTGACGTTGGAGGTCTCCCAATGGCGCAGATAGATCTTCGGTTCGACAAACAGCATCTCGGCACCGATGTGCATCTCGGGGTCGTGGCGCGGGTGCGGCAGATCAAGGATGCCGAGGGCAACTTCCCGGTCGATCCGCAGGACAAAGAGGTGGTGATTCCGGCCGGAGTGCGCGCAACACGGACGCTGACGGACATTCCGGCCGGCACCTACCGCATCGAGGCGCGGCTGCCGTCGGGGGAAGTCCTGCGGCAGACCCGGGAGGTGACCGACGGTGAAGCTGTGGACGTCACTTTCGAGGGCGACCATTCCCCGGGAGATTGGCTGAGCTGGCAGCGATTCGCCGGCAACGTGCCGTCGCAAAAGGAATATGAAGTCTGGATTACCGAGCTGGCGGAGCAGATGGTTCGAGCGGCGAAGGCCAAGGAAGACGCGTCGAAGCCGATCGAGATCGACAAAACGTTCATTCAAGGACTTGCGGCGCTGGTGCGCAATCTGCACCTCAAAGTCCAGCCGGCTATCAAGTCCCTCAGCGGGATTGCAGCGAAGATGGGCGGAGGCGTGTTCGAAACCTCTGCCGGAGACGCGGCCAAGACGGGGCCCGCGCCCGCGAGCCCGCCGGAGCCGCAAGCAGCCGCAGAGACGGCTGAGTTCGAGCTGTTACAAGCCAATCCGTTGGCTGCCGGGGATTTATGGGACGCTGTCGCTTCGCTGCCGGCATGGACCGCGTGGAGAAAGACCGCGTCCCGCCACGATGGGTACACCGCCGACCGGCGGGATGATCGCCAGCTGACCCTGTGGCAGATCACGCAGGTCGATCGTGCCGGCCTCGCCGTGACCGCCCCGTCCGGGACGCGCATGCCGATGCGTTGCCTCGCGATCATGCAGCGCGGGAACGGCGTCGACGTGATCATGCTGCCCGTCCCCTGGCCTCTCGATTCAGACCTACCGGCGGTCGGGCTCGAAATTCTGCGCGAGGCGGGGACGTCCGAAAGCGGCCGAACCTCGGTGACGGTTCGCGACGATGTCGTCGGCAGTCTGATCATGTACCTCAACAACGGCCAAATGGCGGATGCAGCGACGGTGCTGACCGAAGCGGTTCGCACGGGCTTGGTCGAGGAGCTGATCTCCGAAAAAACGCGCAATCCGCTCGCCGCCTGCGCGGCTGCTTACGTCGGCATCGCGACGCTATCAGGCGATGAGCAACCGCACTGGGTGCTTTGGCTGGAAAACTTGAAGAACCGGTTCGAATGGCTGCCGGATGGGGCGATCGTCCACGCCGCATATCTGATCAGGACCGCGCAGACGCGCAGCGATTTCGATATCGCGCTCGCTTCGCTCAAGGATGCCTATCGGCGCGGAATTCCGTTCTACACGGCCGGCCTTCGGCATCTCATGAATGGGCTTTACAGGTTTAGCGCCACGGATGCCGAGGCCAAGGCGATGCACGAGAAGGTTATGGCCGTCGCATCGCGCGTCGATCCCAACCAGGCGTTCAACCTCATCACAATCCATGCACCGTCGTCCTAGAAGACGACCCGGATCGCCGTTCCGCCGCTCGTTCAGTAGCTTAGCTGATCGCTGGCTGGGGCGGGAGGATTCGAACCTCCGTATGGCGGAATCAAAATCCGCTGCCTTACCGCTTGGCTACGCCCCATCGACCGGCGCGCCCGCCGATGCGGGCGGACCATACTTGCCTGCTTGCCGGCAATCAACGGCCCGCGCCGGGAGCCGGCCATACGTCCATTTGACATCGCGCAACATCTTCCCGACTGGCCTATTCTAGACCGATACGGCCCCGCTCGCCGGGCGATGCGGGGCCGCCGAGACCCCGGAAGGTAGCACGCCATGACCTATACTGCGCCGGTCGCCGACCTTGCTTTCACCCTCCGGCACGCCGCCGGCTTCGCCAAGGCCTGCGCCGACGGGCTCTATGGCGACTTCTCCGAGGATATGACCGAGCCCGTGCTGGAGGAGGCCGGGAAGTTCGCCTCCGACGTGATCGCGCCCCTCAACCGTGTCGGCGACACGCACGGCACCAAGCTTGTGGACGGCGCGGTCGCCACTGCGCCCGGCTGGAAGGAAGCGTATCGCGACTGGGCCGCGGCGGGGTGGAACGGCCTCGCCTCCCCGGCCGAATGGGGCGGCCAGGGCCTGCCCTATGCGCTCAACGCCGCGTGCCTGGAAATGTGGAACTCGGGGTCGATGGCGTTCGGCATCGGCCCGATGCTGACCATGGCGGCGGCGCATGCGCTGGTGGCGCACGGCACGGAGGATCTCCAGCGCCTCTATCTCCCCAAGCTCGTGGCCGGGGAATGGATGGGCACGATGCACCTGACCGAGTCCCAGGCGGGCTCGGACGTGGGCGCGCTGCGCGCCAAGGCGGTGCCGGCGGGCGACGGCCTCTATCGCATCACCGGGGAGAAGATCTTCATCACCTATGGGGAGCACGACCTCACCGGCAACATCATCCACATGGTGCTGGCGCGGCTCGCCGGAGCGCCGGCGGGAACGAAGGGCATCTCGCTGTTCCTGGTGCCGAAATTCCTGGTGAACCCGGACGGCTCGCTGGGCGCGCGCAACGATGTGCGCGCCGCCTCCCTCGAGCACAAGCTCGGCCTGCACGGCTCGCCCACCTGCACCATGGTGTTCGGCGAAGAAGGCGGGGCAACCGCCTACCTCGTCGGCGAGGAGAACCGCGGCATGGCGTGCATGTTCACCATGATGACCGAGGCGCGCCTCGCGGTCGCCCTGCAGGGCGTCGCCGTCGCGGAAGCCGCGACCCAGCAGGCGCTCGCCTATGCGGGTGAGCGCCGCCAGGGCCGCGCCGCCGATACGCC
>JBARNF010000977.1:0-11061 GCA_049802835.1 Bradyrhizobium sp. | reverse complement strand
CCTGCCGCCTGCATTTTTTCCGCAGGCGGGCCACGGGCGCGGCCAGCGCCCGGCCTTCCCTGCGCCCTCTGTTGTCGCGGAGGGTGACGAGATCAGCATGACCCGGACGAAAGCCGCCGCGGGAATGCGACCGCATGTGGCGGTCCCGACCACGTCCGCGACGCGTGGCCAATGTGAGGCAAGTCGCCTCCGCCATCTCCGCTGTCGTCCCGGACAAGCGTGCGCAGCACGCGCCGATCCGGGACCCATAACCCCAGGGAGATTTTGTTGCGCGATAGGTTGGATCAGTCGTTCCTCAATACAGCACCAATATGCGTCAGGCGCTGCCTTTGCAGGGACGCTGGCGAATGAGCCGCGTCATGTCCGCGCACACTGTTGTCATCGTCCGCGCAGGCGGACGATCCAGTACGCCGCGGCCTCTCGATTCGATCGCTGGCGCTGGTGGAATACTGGATCGCCCGGTCAAGCCGGGCGATGACAGCGGGGGGATTGGCGGCCTGTGTTTCACAACAACCGCCGCGGAGTATGGGTCCCGGCGTTCGCCAGGACGACAGTGGAGCGTGTCGATGCCGCTCCCCTCACACTGGCAATGCAATCGAGTACTTCACCTGGCTCAGCGCAAAGCTCGACTCGATCGAGGCGATGCCGTCGAGGCGGGTCAGCTTGGTTTTCAGGAAGGCTTCATAAGAGGAGAGATCTGCAGCGACGACGCGCAGCAGATAGTCGCGATTGCCCGTCATCAGATAGCACTCCAGCACTTCGGGCCAGGCGGAGATCGCCTTTTCGAACCGCTTCAAATCCTCTTCCTTCTGCCGCGCCAGCTTGATCGAGATGAAGACGGAGACATGCAGCCCCAGCGCCTTCTGGTCGACGGTCGCGAGATAGCGGGTAATGACGCCGCGTTCCTCCAGCAGCTTGACGCGGCGGTGGCAGGGCGACACCGACAGCCCGACCTTGTCGGCCAGCTCCTGCATCGTGATGCGGCCGTCGGCCTGGAGATGGCCGAGGATTTTTCGGTCGATGGCGTCGAGGTCGGGCATTGGGATCAAATCGCTAAAATTGACTTCTGGCTGGTAAAATATCCCAATAACTGGCGTTTGCACGCGAAAGATTGAGAATTATGGCCGGCGTAAGAGGATTAAAATCTGCGAATCCAACAAACCGCCCGGGAGCAGCGCCATGGCCACGCCATCCGCACCGTCAGACCGTCTCGACATCCTGAACGCGCTGGCCCGCAAGGCGCTGTGGCTGTCGTCCTGGACCATCCATCACGCCAACCACATCCGGCCCAATGTCGATGGGCTCAAGGTCGGCGGCCACCAGGCCTCCTCGGCCTCGCTGGCGACCATCATGTCCGCGCTGTACTTCTCGGTGCTGCGCCCGGAGGACCGCGTCGCGGTGAAGCCGCATGCGAGCCCGGTGTTCCACGCCATTCAATATCTGTTCGGCCGGCAGACCCGCGAGAAGCTGGAGAATTTCCGCGGCTTCAAGGGCGCGCAGTCCTATCCGTCGCGCACCAAGGACATCGACGACGTCGACTTCTCGACCGGCTCGGTCGGGCTCGGCGTCGCACAGACGTTGTTCTCGTCGCTGGTGCAGGACTACGTGAAGGCGCATGGCTGGATGAAGGACCGCCGCGAAGGCCGCATGATCGCGCTGGTCGGCGATGCCGAGATGGACGAGGGCAACATCTTCGAGGCGTTGGCCGAGGGCTGGAAGCACGGCCTGCGCAACACCTGGTGGATCGTCGACTACAATCGCCAGAGCCTCGATGCGGTGGTGCGCGAGGGCCTGTGGGAGAAGTTCGAGACCATGTTCCGCAATTTCGGCTGGGACGTGGTGATCGTGAAGTACGGCCGGCTGATGCGCGAGGCGTTCGCGGAAGCAGGCGGCGAAGCGTTGAAGCGCTGGATCGACAACTGCCCGAACGCGCTCTATGCGGCGCTGTGCTTCCAGGGCGGCGCGGCGTTCCGCAAACACATCCAGGACGAGATCGGCGATCAGGGCGACGTGACGCGGCTGCTAGACCGGCGCAGCGACGACGAACTGCTGGCGCTGATGAGCAATCTCGGCGGCCACGACATGGCCAGCATGCTGGAGGCGTTCGAGTCCATCGATCACGATCGTCCGGTGTGCTTCATCGCCTACACCATCAAGGGCGTCGGCCTGCCGTTCCAGGGCCACAAGGACAATCACGCCGGGCTGATGACGGTCGCGCAGATGGAGAAGTGGCGCGCCCAGCAGAACATCCGGCCCGGCCATGAGTGGGACAAGTTCGAGGGGCTGAAGCAGGACGAAGCGAAGCTCCAGTCCTTTCTCGCCGCCGTGCCGTTCAACCGCGACGGCCGCCGGCTCGACGATGCCGTGTTCGACGTGCCCGAGCGGCTGACCTTTACCGCGGCAGCGCAGATGTCGACGCAGCAGGGCTTTGGCCTCGTGCTCAACGATCTCGCGCGCAGCGACACACCGCTGGCCTCGCGCATCGTGACGTCCTCGCCCGACGTCACCGTCTCGACCAATCTCGGCGCCTGGGTCAACCGCCGTGGCCTGTTCGCCCGTGCCGAGAAGGCCGACCTGTTCCGCAGCGAGAAGATTCCGTCGACGTTCAACTGGGCGGCCTCGCCCAAGGGCCAGCACATCGAGCTCGGCATCGCCGAGATGAACCTGTTCATCATGGCCTCCGCGCTCGGCCTGTCGCATGCCATCAACGGCGCGCGGCTGCTGCCGGTGGTGACCCTGTACGACCCCTTCATCGAGCGCGGCCTCGATGCGCTGAACTACGCCTGCTATCAGGATGCGCGCTTCATGGTGGCGGCGACGCCGTCGGGCGTAACCTTGGCGCCGGAAGGCGGCGCGCACCAGTCGATCGCGACGCCGTTGATCGGAATGGCGCAGGACGGCCTGTCCTCGTTCGAGCCGGCCTTCGTCGACGAGCTCGCCGCGATCATGAAATGGGGTTTTGCCCATATGCAGCGCGACGCCGGCGAGGGCGGCTCGGTTTATCTGCGGTTGTCGACGCGCACCATCGACCAGCCGCAGCGGATCATGACATCAGAGCTCGAGGCCGACATCGCCGCGGGCGCTTATTGGCTGCGCAAGCCGGGCCCGAACGCCGAGGTGATCGTCGCCTATACCGGCGCGGTCGCGTCGGAGGCGATCGAGGCGACGGGCCTGATCGGCGAGTCCCGGCGCGACGTCGGCCTGCTCGCGATCACCTCGGCAGACCGCTTGCACGCCGGATGGACGGCGGCGCGCAGCCTGCGGCGGCATCGCCGCGGCGTGCAGCATCTCAGTCATGTCGAGCAGCTGCTGGCGCCGCTGCCGCGCGACTGCGGCATCGTCACCGTCATCGACGGCCACCCGGCGACGCTCGGCTGGCTCGGCTCGGTGCGTGGCCATCGCGTCGAGGCGCTGGGTGTCGAGACGTTCGGCCAGACCGGCACGATCGACGATCTCTACCGTCACAATGGCATGGACGCCAACGCGATCATCGACGCCGCCGAGAGCCTCACCGGCGCCCCGGTGCGGCATCGGAAAATGGCGGTGTAAGGGCGGCGGATCGCGTGGCTTCGAAATAGCTGCGCCGTCTCCCCCACCTGGATGAAGGAGACGGCGTGGCAACTTGGATCAAAAAGGCTAGGTGCTGAAAAGGGTACTCAGTAAAAACGGACGAAGTCGTTCGTTATGAAACTTTTTCCAGCGTCCTTTCGAGATACTGGAGCAGCCACGCAGGGCACACTAACCGGGTCGATCGCGCCAAGCTGTGAACCAGTTCACATGTTGAAAATGAATCTTTGGGAGCGGGAATTCTGCCATCCGGAATGATGGACTTCGCAGGGGTGGACCAGGGCGCAGCGCATTTGCTGCAATGCAAAACGGGGAGCGGCGACGAAACGCAGGCCGTCGGCTTGCGCCGGTCGCGGCCTTGATCCTATATCCGGGACGCAACCCCGGACCCCGCATGTGGCGGGTTCAAGCCGCGGATCGTTCGTGCCAGGATGCCGGCCCGCGCGCTGCCGCCCCTCCCATATGCTTCCCACGTGAAGAGGTTTTCCGATGGTCAATCGTCTGCAATTCTACATCGACGGCGCCTGGGTCGATCCGGTCGTCAAGAAATCCACGCCGGTGGTCAATCCGGCCACTGAAGAGGCGATGTACGAGGTTGCGCTGGGCTCCAAGGCCGATGTCGACAAGGCCGTCGCTGCTGCCAAGCGCGCCTTCGAGACCTTCTCGCAGACATCACGCGAGGAGCGCGTGGCGCTGCTCGAAAAGATCATCGCCGTCTACAAGGGCCGCATGAAGGACATCGGCGCCGCCGTCTCCGACGAGATGGGCGCGCCGCTGCCGATGGCAGAGAAGCTGCAGGCCGGCGCCGGCCTCGGCCATCTGATGTCGACGCTCGATGTGCTGAAGAAGTATGAGTTCGAGGAGACGCTGCCGGCGTCCGTGGTGTTGCGCGAGCCGGTCGGCGTGGTCGGCATGATCACGCCCTGGAATTGGCCGCTCAACCAGATCGCCTGCAAGGTTGCCCCCGCGCTCGCCGCGGGCTGCACCATGATCCTGAAGCCTTCGGAGTTCACCCCGACCTCGGCCTTGATCTTCGCCGAGATCCTGCACGAGGCCGGCGTACCGAAAGGCGTGTTCAACCTGATCAACGGCCTCGGGCCGGAGGTCGGCGCCGCCATGAGCGAGCATCCGGACATCGACATGATCTCGTTCACCGGCTCGACCCGCGCCGGCATCGACGTCGCCAAGCGTGCCGCGCCGACCGTCAAGCGCGTCAGCCAGGAGCTCGGCGGCAAGTCGCCGAACGTGATCCTGGAGGGGGCTGACCTCGTCAAGGCGGTGGCCGGCGGCGTCATGCACATGTTCAACAACTCCGGCCAGTCCTGCAACGCGCCGTCGCGCATGATCGTGCCGGCCGCGAGGATGAAAGAAGTGGCAGCGATCGCGAAGGGCGTCGCCGACAAGACCAAGGCCGGCGATCCGCGCGGTGAGGGCACCACGATCGGCCCGGTCGTCAATCGTGGCCAGTGGGACAAGATCCAGGCCCTCATCAACAAGGGCATCGAGGAGGGCGCCACGCTCGTCGCCGGCGGTCCGGGCCTGCCGGAGGGCGTCAACAAGGGCTTCTATGTGCGTCCGACCGTCTTCGCCGACGTCAAGCCCGAGATGACCATCTCGCGCGAGGAGATCTTCGGGCCGGTGCTGGTCATCATCGGCGCGCAGGACGAGTCCGAGGCGGTCAAGATCGCCAACGACACGCCCTATGGCCTTGCCGGCTACGTCTCGGCCGGCACGATCGAGAAGGCCCGCGAGGTCGGCCGCAAGATCCGCGCCGGCAACGTCAACCTGCAGGGCGTCCCGAACGACCGCACCGCGCCGTTCGGCGGCTACAAGCAGTCCGGCAACGGGCGCGAATGGGGCAGGTTCGGTCTCGAGGAGTATCTCGAGGTCAAGGCGGTCGCAGGCTACAACGCGGCTTGATCGCGTGACGACGTGGTGGGTGGGCAAAGCGCAGCGTGCCCACCCTTCACGCCAACAACAAACCTGGTGGGCACGGCGCTCCGCGCCTTTGCCCACCCTGCGCAGCCGAGCGTCATCCCCCCAGCGCGCCCTGCGTATTGACGTAGAGCGCGTAGATCGACTGGCTGGCGGCCATGAACAGGCGGTTGCGCTTGAGGCCGCCGAAGCAGAGATTGGCGCAGCGCTCGGGCAGGGCGATGCGGCCGATCGGCGCGCCGTCGGGTGCGAACACCATGACGCCGTCGAGCTCAGGCGCGCCCATGCCCCAGCCGCACCACAGATTGCCGTCGACGTCGCAGCGCATGCCGTCCGGCGTGCCCGGACCGGCATCGATGTGGACGTGCTGGTTGGCGAGCTTGGTGCCGTCGGCGGAGACGTCATAGGCGAGGATCTTGCGGTTCGGCACGCCGCGGGATTCGACGACGTAGAGGATGCTTTCGTCGGGCGAGAAGCACAGCCCATTCGGCCCCAGCACGCCCTCGGCGACGATGCTGGCTTTGCCGGTAGCGCCGTCGATGCGGTACACGTTGGCGTCGATCTCCGGCTCGGCCTTGTAGCCCTCGTAATTGCCGAGCAGGCCGAAGGTCGGATCGGTGAACCAGATCGAGCCGTCGGATTTGACCACGATATCGTTCGGCGAGTTCAGCCGTTTGCCGTCGAACGAGTCGATCAGCACGGTAATGGAACCGTCATATTCGGTGCGGGTGACACGGCGGCCGCCATGCTCGCAGGTGACGAGCCGGCCCTGGCGGTCGCGGGTGTTGCCGTTGGCGAAGTTGGAGGGCTTGCGGAACACCGAGACCGCGCCGGTCTCTTCTTCCCATTTGAGGATGCGCTGGTTGGGGATGTCGCTGCACAAGAGATAGCGCCCGTCGCCGAACCACACCGGCCCCTCGGCCCAGCGCAGGCCCGTCGCCAGCCGTTCGACGGCCGACAATTTGAGCCAGTATTTCTCGAAGCGCGGGTCCAGCGCCTGGATCGCGGGGTCGGGATAGAAGGTGGCAGGGCGAAAGCCCTGGGCGTGAGCGTTTCCGTCGGACATGTGCCGGTCCCATTATTGCGCTTTTATGATCTCTGCTATCATTGGCCGGTAACGACCGCAAACCTGCGGACCGAACACGAGGGATGAAATGCCACGTATCTTGATGACCGGTGCGAGCGGCGGAATCGGCACTTCCCTGCGGAAGCTGCTGCCGCCGGTCTATCCGGACCTTTTGCTCAGCGATCTGAAACCGCCGGCCGATCTGTCCAGCCAGGAGACGTTCAAGGCGGCCGATCTTTCCGATCTCGGCCAGATCGAGGCGCTGTGCGAAGGCGTCGACGGCATCATCCATTTCGGCGGCTACTCGGTCGAAGGCTCGTGGAACGACATCCTGCAGGCCAACATCGTCGGCGGCTACAACCTGTTCGAGGCCGCGCGCCGCAAGGGCGTGAAGCGGATCGTGTTCGCGTCGTCGAACCACGCCGTGGGTTTTTATCCGCGCCACCGCAAGATTGACAACGACGTGCAGCCGCGCCCCGATGGCCGCTACGGCGTCAGCAAGGTGTTCGGTGAAGCGCTCGGCTCGCTCTATGCGGACAAGCACGGACTGAAGGTGACATGCATCCGCATCGGCAATTTCGGCGACAAGCCGCTGGATCGGCGCCGGCTGTCGATCTGGCTGAAGCCAGACGATCTCCTCCAGCTCTGCCGCATCGGCCTCGAGCATCCCGACATCCATTTCGAAGTGCTCTATGGCGCCTCGCTCAATGATCGCGCCTGGTGGGACAACCAGCGCGCCTATGATCTCGGTTATCGCCCGACCGGCCGCGCCGAGGATTTCCGCGAGCATGCCTTCGCCGAGCAGGCCAAGCTGAAGGCGGATCCGATCGGCGACTACTTCCAGGGCGGGGCGTTCTGCAGCACCGAGTTCGACGGCGACACCAGCCGGATCATCGACTGGGGCTGATGCGCCGTCGTCATTCCGGGGCGCGTCCCAAAGGGCGCGAACCCGGAATCTCGGTGTGGATGCGCCCGACACACAACTTTGGATTCCGGGTTCAGCCGCTAGGGCGGCTGCCTCGGAATGACGACGAGACCAATGAAAGAAAAGAAGACAATGACCGACGGCTTGCGCAAGGGACTGACTGCTTACGGCGATGCCGGCTTCTCGCTGTTCCTGCGCAAGGCCTTCATCAAGGCCGCCGGCTATTCGGACGATGCGCTCGACCGCCCGATCGTCGGCGTCACCAACACCTACAGCGACTATAATCCCTGTCACGGCAACGTGCCGCAGATCCTCGAGGCGGTGAAGCGCGGCGTGATGCTGTCGGGCGCGATGCCGTTCGTGTTTCCGACCATCTCGATCGCCGAGAGTTTTGCGCATCCGACCTCGATGTATCTGCGCAACCTGATGGCGATGGAAACCGAGGAGATGATCCGCGCGCAGCCGATGGATGCCGTCGTCGTCATCGGCGGTTGCGACAAGACCTTGCCGGCGCAGATCATGGCGGCGGTGTCTGCCGATCTGCCGACGGTGGTCATTCCCGTGGGTCCCATGGTCGTCGGGCATCACAAGGGCGAGGTGCTCGGCGCCTGTACTGATTGTCGCCGCCTGTGGGCCAAGTATCGCGTCGGCGAGATCGACGACAGCGAGATCGAGGCGGTCAACGGCCGGCTCGCGCCATCGGTCGGCACCTGCATGGTGATGGGAACGGCCTCGACGATGGCCTGCATCACCGAGGCGCTCGGACTGTCGTTGCCGATGAGCGCGACCATTCCCGCACCGCATGCCGAGCGTTTCCGCTCGGCCGAAGCCAGCGGCCGGGTGGCGGCGGAGATGGCCAAGGCGAAGGGGCCAAGGCCGAGCGAGCTGCTGACACCAGCGGCGTTCCGGAATACACAGGTCGTGCTGCAGGCGATCGGTGGCTCGACCAACGGCCTCGTTCATCTCACCGCGATTGCGGGCCGCACGCCACACACCATCGACCTCGATGCGTTCGACCAGATCGGGCGGGAGGTGCCGGTGCTGGTCGATCTCAAGCCGTCCGGCGAGCATTACATGGAGCATTTCCACCACGCCGGCGGCGTGCCGAAGCTGATGAAGCAGCTCGGTGACCTCATTGATCTTGATTGCCGGTCGATCACTGGTCAGTCGCTGCGCGACATCGTGGCCGCCGCCGAGGACGTGCCCGGACAGGACGTGATCCGCCCGCGCGAGGACGCGATCAAGCCGGAGGGCGGGCTCGCGGTGTTGCGCGGCAATCTCGCGCCGCGCGGCGCCGTCATCAAGCATTCGGCCGCGAGCCCCAGGCTGCTTCAGCACACCGGGCGCGCGGTCGTGTTCGAGTCGATCGAGGATATGACCTTGCGGGTCGATGACCCCGATCTGGATGTCTGCGCCGACGACGTCCTGGTGCTGCGCAATGCCGGGCCGAAGGGCGCGCCGGGCATGCCCGAGGCAGGCTACCTGCCGATCCCGAAGAAGCTGGCGCGCGGCGGCACCAAGGACATGGTGCGCATCTCCGACGCCCGCATGAGCGGCACGGCATTCGGAACGATCGTCTTGCACATCACGCCGGAATCCGCCGTCGGCGGTCCGCTGGCGCTGGTGCAGACCGGCGACATGATCCGGCTCGATGTCGCCAAGCGCAGCATCGATCTGCTGGTCGACGCCGCCGAACTCGCCAAACGCTACGCTGCACTGCAGCCGGCGGCGACGCCGGAGTGGGCCGGTCGTGGCTACGCGCATCTGTTTCACGAGACCATCCTGCAGGCCGACGATGGCTGCGATTTCGATTTCATGCGCCGCACGGGGAAGAACTAGGCGGGCACTGCATCCGCCTACCACCGACTCCTATGTTCGATTGACAACGCTCCAGACCCGATGGGATGATCACAAAAAATAGAACCGGGGAGGGGACGATGAACAGTCGATCCAGGATCGTCAGCGGCCTCTTCGCCGCCGCGGTTCTGCTGCTGGCCGCCGGCGCCAACGCGCAAGACGTCAAGCACTACCGCTTCGCCTATGATCAGCCGCGCAACACTGGCTACTCCATCGCCGGTGACCTGTTTGCTGATAAGCTCAAGGAATTGAGCAAGGGCACCATGATCATCGACCAGTATCCCGGCGCGCAGCTCGGGCAGGAGCCGCAGATCCTGCAACTGGTCAAGGCTGGCGATATCGATTTTGCCATCGTCTCCTCGGCCAACACTGCGACGATTTCTCCGCAGGCCGGCGTGATGTCGCTGCACTTCTTGTTCCGTAACGAAGCTCACGTGATCAAGGGGCTGGCCGATCCGCAGGTGTTCGAGGCGATCAGGACCATGATCGATGAGACCACCCAGGGCCTGCACGTGATCGGCACCGGCTCGCAGGGCGTGCGGCACATCTACAGCAGGAGGGAAGTCCATAAGGTCGACGACGTCAAGGCGATGAAGATCCGCGTCCAGGCAACCGCGACCGAAGACACGATGTTCCCGGCCTATGGAGCGCAGACCGTGCATATGCCGTTCGGCAGCGTCTACACCTCGCTGCAAACCGGCGTGGTCGAGGCTGCGGAGAACAGCATCAACGTCTATCTCGTCAACAAGCACTACGAAGTCGCGCCGGTGTTGTCGATCACCGAGCATGAGGCCAACAACGCGCTGGTCTTCATCAGCGACAAGCTCTGGCAGAGCCTGTCGGCCGAGCAGCGGCAATGGGTGCTGGCGTCGGCAGCCGAGGTCAGCGCGAAAGAACCGGCAAAAGCCTTCGAACTGGAAAGGACGGCGGCCACCAAACTGAAATCGCTGGGCGTCAAGATCGTCGAGGATGTCGACAAGAAGAGCTTCATCGCGATCGCCGATCCCTATCTCGACAAGCTTGCGAAAGAGCTCGGCCCGCACGCGGAAAAGATCAAGAACCTCATCCGTGCGATCAATTAGAATGAGTTGATCCGGCAGCCATTCGTCGTCCTCGTGAAAGCCGTGACCCATGGTGCGGCAATCACCTGATCGGTCATCCGCGTCAACAATCATTGCCGATGTCCCGGCGCCGGCGTTCGCCGTGAGTGACGACGGGACGGTATGGTCCGGGGCGACAGCCAGGAATGATGGGGGACGTCGATGCCCATTGCCGACAAGCTCGTGCTGCAGCGTCAGCGTCATCTGAAGTGGCGCATGCTCGATCCGCTCGAGTTGGCTCTGATGATGCTGTGCGGCGCGCTGTGCTTCGGATTCTCGATGTCGGTCAGCGCCGACATCGTCACGCGCACGATAGGCCATCCCTGGCTGTGGCTGCAGGAGGTCACGTCCACCCTGTTCGTCTATGCGATCTTTGCCGGCGCTGCGGTCGCGACCCGCCGCAACGATCATCTGTATCTGACGGCGTTCGCCGAATCGATGCACGGCACGCCGCGCCTTGCGGTCGAGGTCGTGCTGCGGCTGGTCGTGCTCGGTGTCGCGCTGTGCCTGGTCTGGTTCGGCTACCTCAACTTTCTCCGCGGCTTCGGCAGTTTCCGGCTACCCTCCGGCACGCCGATCGCCTCGCTCTATGTCGTCATCCCGCTGTCCGG
>JBARNF010000976.1:0-9853 GCA_049802835.1 Bradyrhizobium sp. | reverse complement strand
GCGCCGGGCGCGCGTGGCGGGTTGACATGACCTGGGATGGTGCCCGGCACCGGCGTGAAATTGGCGAGCGACAGGCCGGGTGCTTCGCCGGCGTCGGACAGGCCGGTCGAGGCACCGGGGACGCGGTTGGCGAACACGGGGTTCATGCCGCCGTCGATGCCGGTGTTGAGCTTGGCGACCGGCGTGCCCTTGGCGACCAGCTTGGCGTATTCGGCCTCGTCGGCCTGCTGCTTCTCGCGCACGGCCGAGGTGATCTCGTCGGGCACGACATAGGCCGGGCATTTGGCCGCGGCGTCGAACACCGGATCACGCGTCGCGCCGGGCGGCTTCTGGGCGTTGAAGACGTATTTCTTCTCGCAGAAGTCGACCTTGGGCTCCTGGCGTGTGACCTCGAACTGGTCGTAGCCTTCCTTGATCATGCGCCAGAACGGCATGTTCGGATTGTTGCGGTGTCGCGCCATGTTCACCGGCGTCATCCGGAACGGATAGGCCTGGAACTGGAAGGCGCGCTGGCCGCCGAAGAACGACTCGCGGCCCAGCGCGTAGATCTCGGCGATCTGCTCGTCGGTCATCGCGAAGCAGCCGCGCGAGGAGCAGTCGCCGTGCACCATCAGCTGCGAGCCGCTGCGTCCCAGCGCCTTGTCGAAGGCGTTGGGATAGCCGGTGTTGAAGGAGAGATAGTAGGCCGATTGCGGGTTCATCTGGCTCGGATTGATCGAGTAGAAGCCCTCCGGCGCCTGGCGGTCGCCCTCACGGACCTTGGGTCCGAGATCACCCGACCAGCGGCAGATCGGGTAGGTCTTGAGCAGCGCGAACTTGCCGGAGCGGTCCTGCTTCCAGACCTCGAGCTCGGCCTCCTGCTTGAACACGCGCACCAGGATCGGCGACTGCGTGTCCATGTCCTTCTCGGCGATGGACGCAACGAGCTTGGGCGGGACCGGCTGATTGGCCTTGGCGTTAGTGGCGAGCGAGACCTGATCGCTGTTGCAACCGGTCAGCAGCGCACCGGCGGCCAACGCTGCCGAGGTCAGGAGAACCCGGACGAAAGCGCGGTTGATCAAAGCAAAGCTCCCCGCAAACCCGGCATGCCGCAGTATCCCACTCTATACCTCCAAGATCGGCCGGGAAGCTGGACGGGTCCCCGGGCGACCCTGCGTCATGCCATCAAACCATTGATTAAAATTGTACCCTTTGGCCCCGAGCGCCGCAACCCGCGGCGCGATGGCGCCGTCGGACCCAGGCCCTCGTGGTCAACAAGTCCTAAACAGCAGACCCCGCCGGGTGGGCCGAAATGCGGCCATACCGCCGGCAAAGTGCTGGCAAAGCGCTGGAATGCCTCACAAAACCGCGAGCGGCGGGGGCGACCGGACGGCCATCGGGGCCGCTCAGCCGAGCTTGCGGCCGATCTCGATGAACTTCTGCCGGCGCTGCTTGCGGATGGCGTCGCCGTCGAGGCCTTTCAGCTCCTCGAGGGCTTGCGCGATGGCCTCGCCGGTGGCCGCGATCATCGCCGCGGGATCGCGGTGGGCGCCGCCGACCGGCTCCTTGAGGATGGTGTCGACCACGCCGAAACGGAGCATGTCCTGCGCCGTGATCTTCATGCTGTTGGCGGCTTCCTGGGCCTTGGTGCCGTCGCGCCAGAGGATGGAGGAGGCGGCTTCCGGCGAGATCACGCTGTAGATCGCGTGCTCCAGCATCAGGACGCGGTTGGCGGTCGTGAGCGCGATGGCGCCGCCCGACATGCCCTCGCCGGTGATGATCGCGACATTCGGCACACCGAGCGACAGGCAGGCATCGGTCGATCGCGCGATGGCCTCGGCCTGGCCGCGCTCCTCGGCGCCGATGCCGGGATAGGCGCCGGCGGAATCGACCAGGGACAGCACGGGGATGTTGAAGCGCTCGGCCATTTCCATCAGCCGGACCGCCTTGCGGTAGCCTTCGGGGCGGGCCATGCCGAAATTGTGCTTGAGGCGGGATTCGGTGCTGGCGCCCTTTTCCTGGCCCATCACGCAGATCGGCTCGCCACGGAAGCGGCCGAAGCCGCCGAGCAGCGCGGAATCCTCGCCGAACTTGCGGTCGCCGGCCAGCGGCGTGAACTCGGTGATCAGCGCGTTGACGAAGTCGGTAAAGTGCGGCCGCTGCGGATGGCGGGCCACCATGGTCTTCTGCCACGGCGTCAGATTGGCGTAGAGCTCGGCCAGGGCCTGGCCGGCCTTCTCCTCGATCCGGGTGACCTCCTCGCCGATATCGGTGCCGGAGGCGGCCATCGCCCTGAGCTCGTCGACCTTGGAATCGAGCTCGGCGACGGGCTTTTCGAAATCGAGATAGCTGCGCATGGGGTCCGGCATGGAGTAGCTGAAGGAAAAGCGCTGGGAGACGAAATCGGTGCGGCCCTCGGACCTGAAGATGAATGCCTTCAGGAGCTTAGGATTCGATCGCTGCGCCGCCACCCGGCCTGGAGCCGGACATGCGGGCAGGATGGCGCTCTTTCAGGGCAGACGGCTGGGAAGTCAAGCGGCCGGGGCGCCGCGGCGGCGGATTTGGTTTCGGGACGGTGTGCGGCGGGATTACTTCTCGGCCAGCGGGTGCAGGTCACGCACCAGGCTCTTCAGCCGCTCCTCGACCACATGGGTGTAGATCTGGGTGGTCGAGATGTCGGTATGGCCGAGCAGGGTCTGCACGATGCGCAGGTCGGCGCCGTTGTGCAGCAGGTGGCTGGCGAAGGCGTGGCGCAGCACGTGCGGCGAGACCAGTCGGGCCGGCAGGCCGCTCGCAACCGCCAGCTCCTTCAAGTCGCGGGCGAAGTGCTGACGGGTCAGGTGGCCGCTTTCCCCGAACGAGGGAAACAGCCATTTGCCGAAGGTGGCGCTGGCCTTCTTCTCGGGCTTGAGCGCATCGAGCGTGGCCAGATAGTCCGCCATCGCCTGGCGCGAGGCCTGGTTCAGCGGCACCAGACGCTCCTTGTTGCCCTTGCCGCGCACGACGATCATGCGGGCGTCGTTGCGGGCCGCGGTGCGCGGCAGCGCCACCAGCTCGGAGACGCGCAGGCCGGTCGCGTAGAGCACTTCGAGCAGGCAATACAGCCGCAGCGCGCGCAGCTTCTGGGACGGCGAGGCGTCGGCGACCACCGTCAGCTCTTTCGCGCGGGTGAGCATGCGGTCGACGTCGGCGATCGACAGCACCTTGGGCAGCGGCCGGCCGCGCTTCGGGCCCGACAGGATCGCGGCGGGATCATCGCTCCGGATGCGCTCGTTGAGCAGGAACCGGAACAGATGCCGCATCGACGACAGCCGCCGCGCCACGCTGGACGATTTGAAGCTTCGCGCGTCGAGATCGGCGAGATAGTCGCGCAGCGCCTGGGTTCCGGCCGCAGCGAAGCTTTCGCCCTTGCCGCTCAGAAACTCGGAGAGATCGGTGAGGTCGCGGCGATAAGCGTCGAGCGTGTTCCGGCCGGCGCCCTGTTCCGCGGCCATCATGTCGAGGAACAGGCCCATCAGCCGGGCGTCCGAGGCCTTGACCTTCATGTGGTGAAATCCGCTGCGTTCCAGGCGATCGAATCAGTGCGAGGAATTCGTGCCGACGCTGCGAGCGGTGAACGGAAATGTGGCCGATATCGCGGCGCCGAGCCGCCTCAGCCAATCGTAAAAATCTTAATCAATGCCCTGTGGCTTTTCAGTTCGCCGCAGAGGCGCCGATCATTTCTTGTGGAACTTGTCCGGCGGGATCGTCACCGTCATCTCGCGCGGCTTCGGATTGACGAAATTCGCCAGCGCGTAGATCGCGCCATAGACCACGCCGACGATGACGGCGATGACGGTCAGGAAGCGGAACAGGCTGGGCATCGGGGTCGCGCAGGCCACCAGGGGAGGGAACGGTTTCATCCAACATGTTCGTTACCGGCTTGCAAGTCCGTCGGCGACCGGGCAGTCCCGGTCGTGTCGGTGCGGAACGGGATGCCTTTGAAAGCAGCAGGGGCTGGGCTAGAAGCCTATGGATGACCGACACCACGCAACCCGCATCCAGCCCAGCCGCTCCGGAGGCCGCGATTCTCGCGGGCCTCGGCAAGCGGCTGATCGTGCTGGTCGGCATGATGGGGGTCGGCAAGTCGACCGTGGGCCGGCGGCTCGCGGCGCGGCTGCGGCTGCCGTTCGTCGATGCGGACACCGAGATCGAGACAGCGGCCGGCATGACCATACCGGAAATCTTCGAATCGCGCGGCGAGGACTATTTCCGCAACGGCGAGGCCCGGGTCATCGCCCGCCTGCTCGAGAATGGGCCGGCGGTGCTGGCGACGGGCGGCGGCGCCTTCATGCGCGAGGAGACACGCCGACACATCCACGACAAGGCGGTCTCGGTGTGGCTGAAGGCCGATGCCGACGTGATCATGCGCCGGGTGCGGCGCCGTGCCGATCGCCCGTTACTGCAAACCGCCGATCCGGAAGGAACGGTCGCGCGCCTGCTGACCGAGCGCGAGCCGGTCTACCAGCTCGCGGACCTGACGATCTTCTCGCGCGAGGTGCCGCACGACCGGGTCGTCGAGGATTGCGTGGAGGCGCTGCAGGTGTTCCTCTCTCCACCGGAAACCGATGCGCGGCCTGCCGGGCCGCAACCCGATCCAGTTCTCCCCGACCCCGGGCAAGCGATGGGCGCGCTTCGATGACCGCACCACTCAAACATTCCGATCCGATCATCGTCGATGTCGCACTCGGTGAGCGCGCCTATGACATCGTCATCGGCCGCGGCGTGCTGGCCTCGCTCGGCCAGCGGATCGCGGCGCTGCGGCCGGGCGCACGCACAGCCATCGTGACCGACCGGACCGTGGCCGCGCATTGGCTCAAGCCGACCGAGGCGGTCCTGGCGGAGGCGGGGATTCCGTCGTCCGCGATCGTGGTCGAGGAGGGTGAGGGCTCCAAGACCTATGCGGGCCTGGAGAAGGTCAGCGAGGCGCTGATTGCCGCCAAGATCGAGCGCAATGATCTCGTCATTGCACTCGGCGGCGGCGTGGTTGGCGACCTCGCCGGCTTTGCTGCGGCCATTCTGCGCCGCGGCGTCGATTTCGTGCAGGTGCCGACCTCGCTGCTGGCGCAGGTCGATTCCGCCGTCGGCGGCAAGACCGGCATCAACTCGCCGCAAGGCAAGAACCTGCTGGGCGCTTTCCATCAGCCGGTGCTGGTGATCGCCGACACCGCGGTGCTCGACACCTTGTCGCCGCGCCAATTCCGTGCCGGCTATGCCGAGGTCGCCAAATACGGCCTGCTCGGTGACGCCAGCTTCTTCGCCTGGCTCGAGGCCAACCATGCCGACATCGTCAAGGGCGGCGCGGCGCGCGAGCATGCGGTCGCGACCTCCTGCCGCGCCAAGGCGGCGGTCGTCGCCCGCGACGAGCGCGAGACCGGTGACCGCGCGCTGCTCAATCTCGGCCACACCTTCGGCCACGCGCTGGAGGCGGTGACCGGCTTTTCCGACCGGCTGTTCCACGGCGAGGGCGTTGCGGTCGGTATGATGCTGGCGGCGCAGTTCTCGGCCGAGCTCGGCATGCTCCCGCCCGACGACGTCACGCGCATCGAGCGTCACCTTGCCGCGGTCGGCCTGCCGACCCATTTGCAGGACATCGCCGGCTTCGCCCAGGAAGGGATCGGCGATGCCGATCGGCTGCTGGCGCTGATGGCGCAGGACAAGAAGGTCAAGCGCGGCAAGCTCACCTTCATCCTGATGGAAGCAATCGGCCGCGCCGTCATCGCGAACGACGTCGACCCGGCGCGGGTGCGCGACTTCCTCCAGGCCAGGCTACGAAGCCGCAGCTGATCTTTCGGACTTTACGCCGTGTTGAGCAGTGCCAGCGGATCATCGGCGGCCTCCATTCAGAGCGATATCGGCGTCATGGACTGGATCACACTCTCCGTCGTCATCATCCTTCTCGCCGCCTCCGCCTTCTTTGCGCTGAGCGAGACCGCGCTGACCGGCGCCTCCCGCGCCAGCATGTTGCGGCTGTCCAAGCAGGGCAACCGCGAGGCGGACGTGGTGTCGCGCCTCGTCGCCACGCGCGAGCGGCTGATCGGCGCGCTGCTGCTCGGCAACAACATCGCCAATATCGGCGCCTCGGCGCTCGCGACCGGTGTTTTCACCGCCTGGTTCGGCGAGGTCGGCGTGCTCTATGCGACCGGCGTGATGACCGCGCTGGTCGTGATCTTCGCCGAGGTGCTGCCGAAGACGATCGCGATCAACGCGCCCGACCGCGTCTCGCTGGCCGTGGCGCGGCCGATGCGGGCCACCGTATTCGTGCTCGGTCCCCTGCTCGCCGTGATCGAGGCGATCGTGCGCGGGTTGATGCGGCTGATCGGTTTCAAGGTCGGCGCCAACCAGCCGATCCTGTCACCGACCGAGCGCCTGCGCGGCGCCGTCGACCTGCTGCATCACGAAGGCAAGGTCGAGAAGCAGGACCGCGACATGCTCGGCGGCCTGCTCGACCTGCGCGAGCTGCAGGTGTCGGACGTCATGGTCCACCGCACCGAGATGGTGATGGTGAACGCGGACCTGCCGCAGGAGGAACTGGTGCGCGAGGTGCTGGCCTCGGAGTACACGCGCATTCCGCTATGGCGCGACACGCCGGAGAACATCATCGGCGTGCTGCATGCGAAGGATCTGTTGCGCGCGATCCGCGCCGCCGACGGCGACGTGACGCATATCGACGTCGCCTCGCTGGCATTGCCGCCCTGGTTCGTGCCGGAGATGCGCTCGGTGTCGGAACAGCTCAAGGCGTTCCGCCGCCGCAAGACCCACTTTGCGCTGGTCGTCGACGAGTATGGCGAGGTCGAAGGCATCGTCACGCTCGAGGACATCCTGGAAGAAATCGTCGGCGACATTTCCGACGAACAGGACGTGCAGGTTGCGGGCGTGCGTGTGCAGCCGGATGGATCCGTCGTCGTCGATGGCTCAGTGCCGATCCGCGATCTCAATCGCGCGATGGATTGGGGGCTGCCCGATGAGGAGGCAACGACGGTCGCGGGTCTCGTGATTCACGAGGCGCGCTCGATCCCGGAGCGTGGCCAGAGCTTCACCTTCCACGGCTTCCGCTTTCGCGTGCTGCGCCGGGAGCGCAATCGCATCACCGCGCTTCGCATAGTACCGGTGCCGCGCGGCGAAGCGGAGGAGACGCGGCCGCGCCGCGCCGGCACGGCGTTCTAATTGGGTGTCACGCTTCGCCGGGCGCCTTCGCGTGCAAGGCCAGTGCATGTACGGAGCCGGCAAGTTCCGCGGCCAATGCGGCATTGATCAGGCGATGGCGATCGACGCGGCTCTTGCCGGTGAACGCCTGCGACACAATATACACGCGGAAATGGGTCTCGCCGCTTGGCTGATGCCCCATGTGGCCTTCGTGAAGATGTGATTCATCCTGAACGTCGAGGCTTTCCGGCGAGAAAGCTTCGCGCAACTTTTGTATGATAGCATCTCGGGTCGTCATGGTCTCTGGAAATACGCATCAAATTATTTTTCGTCAATCGGCGGGCTCCGCCTGAGGTATTCGGAATGTCAAGACTTGAAGCTTTTGGCGTTGCGTAGTCAAAGTCCGCCATGGCGATCGATTCATCCAAATTCTTCGACTCCATCCGCATCAAGCCCAAGAAGCAGGCTGCGCGGCAGCCGGTGCGCGAAGAGGTCCAGCCCTGCCAATGGCCGGACTGCACGAACCGCGGCTCGCATCGCGCGCCCAAGGGACGCGAGAACGCGCGCGAATATTGGCACTTCTGTCTCGACCACGTGCGCGAGTACAACCAGTCCTATAATTTCTTCTCGGGCATGAATGCGGATGCGGTCGCGCGCTATCAGAAGGATGCGCTGACCGGACATCGCCCGACCTGGAAGATGGGTGCCAATACCTCGGCCAAGCGCGGCACCGGGACTCCCGAAGGCGATCTCGGTGATGCCTCGGATCCGTTCAGCGTCTTCGCTGAAATCAACGGTCGCGGCAGCTGGCGTCCCGGGCCTGAATCGGCGCCCAAGGCGGAGACGCGCAAGGTCTTCAACGCCGAGCGCAAGGCGCTCCAGGTGATGGGCCTCGGTCCCGACGTCACGCTGGAAGACGTCAAGGCCAAGTACAAGGCGCTGGTGAAGCAGCACCATCCCGACGCCAATGGCGGCGACCGCTCGACCGAAGACCGCCTGATCGAGATCATCAAGGCCTACAACTACCTGAAGACGGTGGTGAAGGGCTGATCGGTCGCCACGCGCGACAGCGCGTCAGGTTGCCGCACGGCGACCGATCGTTCGTTCACGCTTCGGCTCAGGCGCCGGGCCGTGGCCCGATATAGGCCGAGCTCGGCCGGATCAGCCGCCCGGTGCGCTGTTGCTCGCGGGCATGTGCGGTCCAGCCCGCGGCGCGCGCCACCGCGAAGATCGGCGTGAAGGCTTGGCGCGGAATCCGCAGCGCATCGAGCAGGATGGCGGTGAAGAACTCGACATTGGTGTCGAGCACGCGATCCGGCTTCTTCTGCCGCAGCGCTGTGCGGATATAGGCCTCCACCTCGCTCGCGAACGGCAAGTCAGCCCCGCCGCCCGCCAGCCGCTCGATCGCGCTCCTGAGCACGTCGGCGCGCGGATCGCGCACGCGGTAGATGCGATGGCCGAAGCCCATCAGCCGCTCGCCGCGGGCGAGTGCCGCATCCACCCACGGTTTGATGTTGTCGCGCGTGCCGATCGCGTTGAGCATCTCCAGCACCGGTTCCGGCGCGCCGCCATGCAGCGGCCCCGTTAGCGCGCAATAGCCGGCGGTGATCGCCGCAAACAAATCGGCCTGGGTTGATGCAACGACACGCGCAGCAAAGGTCGAGGCATTCATGCCGTGGTCGCTGACGGTGACCAGATAGGTGTCCAGTGCCGCCACCTCGCCGCGATCCGGCGTATCGCCGCGCACCATGCGCAGCGTATCGGCCGCGTGGCTGGCGTCAGGATCGGGAGCGATTGGCTGGGATCCGCGGGCGCGCTGGACCAATGTGCCGGCGACGACCGGACAGGCGCCCACGATGGTGGCTTCGTCGTCGAGGCCCGCTTCGGGCCGCAGCGCCGCAATACCGGCCCGGAAGCCATCGACGATCGACAGACCGGAGGTGGCAGCGAGCAGCTCGGGTAGCCGCGCAAAAGCGCGCTGGCGGGCGAGGCCGAGGCTGGTGCGAACTTCGGCTTCGCTGATGCTGCGCGTCGTGGCCGCGCCCCACAGCCGGGCCGTGACGCCTTCGAACCCGCTGGTGGCGGCAAGATCGGCCACCCTGGCGGCGGCGATGATGAGTTCGCCCTGCTGGCCGTCGACGTGGCTGAGCACGGTCTCGGCGGCGGCAATGCCATCGAGGCCAACGGGGGTCTTGCCGAGGTGGACATTCATGGCGGGATCTCCTTCGCGTGAGCTGTCACGCCGACAAGATCCGTCCGCTCGACAACTTGATCAATCTTGATTAGGCTGATCAATATGAAAAAAGACAGCGGCCTTTACCTTTCGGCTCGCGAGGCCTCCGCCGAGCTCGCGATCTCGCCGGCCACTCTCTACGCCTATGTCAGCCGCGGCCTGATCCGCTCCGAGCCGTCGCCGGATTCTCGCAGCCATCGTTACCGGGCCGAGGACATCAGGACCTTGAAGGAGCGGCGCGTGCCGGCTCCGGAGCCGCGCGCCTTCCGCAGCTTCGACGCGGACCTTCCGGTGTTCGATTCTGCCATATCGACGATCACGGAAGCCGGTCCAATCTACCGCGGTGTCAATTGCGTCGATCTAGCTCAGCGGGACACGCTTGAACACGCCGCGACCCTGCTGTGGGACGTGACTGCCAGCGACCCATTCGCGCCCGACAACCTTCCACACATATCG
>JBARNF010000975.1:0-2256 GCA_049802835.1 Bradyrhizobium sp. | reverse complement strand
AGGCTGCTCGGCGGCGGCTGGCACGCGATCGATCCGGAACGGCTGTCGCACGATTTCGAGCTTGCCGCAGGCAGCGTCGAACGCAAGTTCATGGATGCGGCGAAACGCCTCCCCACCGGATCCCAGTTCGCGGTCGCGCGGGGTTCGATTGCGCAAACTTTCGCATCGGTCTCGCGAATCGACGACATCGTCATGATCGCCGAGCCCAGAAGCCCCGCCGAGCGGGCCACCCAGCAATTCTCTTGGCTGGTCGAGGGCGCTTTCCGGTCGGCGGCCGCCGTCATGCTCGTGCCGCCGCATATCGCGCGAACCAAGGGCCCCGTTGTCGCGATTGCGGCATCGTCCGGCGACCCAAGCATTCTCGCGGCTGCGGCTATCGCCTTCGCGGCGAAGGAAGAGCTGATCATCATCGAAACCGACGGCCTCGATGCCGATGATCCGCGCATCCGCAGGCTTGCCGACGATACCGGCCTTGTCATCAAACGGATGCCCGCCCCCAACGTCCGACTGGCCGATCCCGCGGCCTGCGCTCAGGCCTTCCGCCAGATCACGGAGCGGTTGATTGTCGTGACCCGCGACGCCTTGGCCGAGGGAGCGGCCTCGGCGATTTCAGCGGCGCGACGAGTTCCTGTGCTGGTCGTCGAGCCGCCGGGAATGGCGGCAGATGAATCGACGCGGTCAACGGGCCGCTGAACCCTACGGTAGGATTCGTGGTGCTGCCGGGGCTGGCGCACGATTGATCTTGATCAAACCAGCCGATGCGCAGTCTGCTTAACTGGTTCAAAAGGGCAGGTCATCCCCAGATACGCTAACCAAGGATGTAGCGATGGCAAAAGTCGATCCTGGCGCGACTGCATCTGCCACCCCCGACGATATCAGGGGCGCCTTGGGCGATCTCGATCAGGATCAGGTTCTGGCAATCATGTCGCTGCGACCGACGATTGCGGACGTCGAACAAGCATCGGTGTGGCTTGACGGCGATCCGGACGTGTTCGGCGCCGGCATGGCCGTAAAAGGCGTGGCCTCGGAAATTGTCGCAATCCTTACGGAGAATGAAGACGAGGAGCCACCGCGTCCCGGATAATGGCGCGCGGAGTTCGGTCCAATTCATCCCGGATCGTTGTCGACTTGTTCAGACGTTGATCGACCTGTCACCGGAGAGCGCTATGAGCACATCAAGCGTCGCCGTTCTGGATCACACCGTTCAGGAGACCAACGTTTGGCTCCGGATAGTCGCTGAGCAGTTGCACCTTGAGGATCGTCACCACGCTTACGTTGCGCTGCGGGCCGTGTTGCACGCGTTGCGCGACCGCTTGCCTCCGGAGGTCGCGGTCCATCTCGGCGCGCAGCTTCCGATACTGGTGCGCGGCGTCGATTATGAAGGCTGGCATATGGCCGGTAAGCCCGTAAAGGATCGCAGCGCCCAGGAATTTGCTGATCACATCCTGAAGGAGCTGCCGCCACGATTTCCGATGGATCCGCTGACCGTGGCCCGCGGCGTGTTCGAGACCCTCTGGGAGAAGCTCGATCCAGGCGAGTTCACAAAGCTGATGGACCACCTGCCCGCTTCCCTCCGAACTTTGCGACCCCAGTCGCGCAAATGAGGGATGCACCTTGTGTCTGACAGGCAATCCCCACCCGCCACCGCCCTTGAAATGGCGAGCCGGCAGCGGGAAATTTCCGTTTCGGAGTTCTTTCTCAAGAATCGTCATCTGCTCGGCTTCGATACCCCCGCCAAGGCATTGGTCACGGCTGTCAAAGAAGCGGTCGACAACGCTCTCGATGCCTGTGAGGAAGCGGGAATACTCCCCGACATCAGCGTACAGGTGAGCGACCGCAACGGAAAATCGCGGGTGATCGTGGAGGATAACGGCCCGGGAATCGTCGAAGGCCAGATCTCCCGCATTTTCGGCAAGCTGCTTTACGGCTCGAAATTCCACAAGCTCAGCCAGTCGCGCGGCCAACAAGGAATGGGGATCTCGGCCGCGGGCATGTACGGACAGCTCACCGTCGGCAAGCCGCTGCACATCGTCAGCCGCGTCAAGGGCGAGAAGCTTGCCTCGGAAATGTATGTCTCGATCGATACCGCAAGGAACCAGCCGGACATCCACCGGAAGAAGCGGCTGCAGTGGGACCGTCCGCACGGCACGCGCGTCGAGATGGAGATGGAGGGCCACTATCAGAAGGGGCCGCATTCGGTCGAGGTCTATCTGAAGCAAGCCGCCATAGCCAATCCGCACCTCACCATCACCTACA
>JBARNF010000974.1:0-3460 GCA_049802835.1 Bradyrhizobium sp. | reverse complement strand
TGTCGGAGGCGCGGTTGTCGAGACCCTGGGCGGTGAAGAAGTTGGTCGGATTGTCGAGAGCCGAGTTGACCTTCTTGCCGGTGGAGAGGTTGTTCTGGGTGGTGGCGAGGAGCTGAGCCGTCGACTGGAGCGACAGCAAATTCTGGCGCACCGACGCCGAGAGAACGATGCCTGACATGTTTTTACCTTCTGGTGTGAAGCAAACGCCCGATCCCTTCGAGATCGGAGTGAAGCCCGGGTCGACTTCGCGACCAGGGCAACGCGCGTCACGGTGAACGGCAGTGGATAACAAACGCTGAAGCGGTTGCGGATCCCTGTCCGTTCAATCGGTCATATCGGTGCGGAATGAGCCTATTGCGGCGTCAGGCGGCCGAATGGACCCTTGAAAAGCCTTGCATATTTACAAATATGCCGCACGCGTTCACTTCGCGTCAACCACCTTTGGAAAGGTTGACGCGGCGTCGCCGGCCTCATCGCGACGGCGGCGTCGCGCAGCGGTTGAACGAAGCCGGGAGGCCGCGTTGCGTCAAAGCGCGAGCGGCGGCGCCTCGATCTCGATCAGGGGCATGAGGCCGGCCACACGCTGCCGACCGAACATCAGGACCGCGGCAACCAGCCGATCGACGTCCCGGAGCTGGGTGCGATGGTTGACGATGGCTGCGCGTATGGCCAGCCGTCCATCGAGCATCGTGGTCGACGGCGCGGCGATGCCGGATTCGTGGATGTCGGCGACGATCTCGCCATTGATCACATCGGCATCGTCGGCCCGGAAGCAAAAACAGACGATGTTGAGATTGACGGGAGCCAGCAATTCGAGCTCGGGTTCGGCGCGCACCCGCGCTTCGAGATGGCGTGCGAGCGCGCAAGCATGTGCGATCGCGGCGCCGAGGCGGTCGGTGCCGAACGTCCTGAGCGTGAACCAGGTCTTGAGCGCCCGGAAACCGCGCGACAGATCGGGACCGAAATCGCACGGCCAGTCCGTGCCCGCCGCCAGTCCGCGCGTCTCGCGCCGCAGATAGGCGGCCGGCGACGCGAAGGCCTCGCGATGGCGCACGCCGTCGCGCACCAGAAGGAAGCCGGCATCGTACGGCACCTGCCCCCATTTGTGGAAATCGAGCGCGATCGAATCCGCGCATTCGATGCCCGCGAGCCTTGGTGCGAGCTCAGGCGACAGCATCGCCAGCGCGCCGAACGCACCATCGACGTGAAACCAGAGACCCTCGGCGCGGCAGAGCGCGGCCACCCCAGCAAGATCGTCGATGGCGCCGATATCGACCGTGCCGGCGGATGCGACGACAATGAACGGATGCAGGCCGGACGCCCGGTCGCGCGCGATCGCGCTACGTAGCTCGGCGACATCGATGCGGTGCGCATGATCGACTGCGATGCAGCCGAGGGCATCGCTTCCCAATCCGGCAATATCCATCGCCTTGGCGATGCAGCCATGCGCGGCCTTCGAGGTGTAGGCGCGCAATCGCCGGCCGGCTTCGCCCAGCCCCTCGCGGCGGACCGCGGCGCCGAGCGCGGCCCGGCTTGCCACCAGCACCGCCATCAGGTTGGCCATCGACGTCCCCGTGACGAAGATGCCGCTTGCCCCCTGCGGGAAGCCGAACAGCTGGCGCGTCCAGTCCACGATCTGCCGCTCGATCTCGATCGGCGCATGATCGCGACCACCGAGATTGGCGTTCAATCCGGCCGCGAGCATCTCGGCGAGCATGCCGACGACGGTGCCGCCGCCATGCACCCAGCCCATGAAGCCGGGATGCACGTTGCCGGTGGCGTGGGGAACGACGAGGTCGGTGAAGTCGCGATAGACCTCGGCGAGATCGGTCGGCGCGCGCGGCAGGTCACTGCGAAAGCGCCGCCGCGTCGCCTGCGACATCGGCTGCCACACCGGACGGTCGCGGATGTCGGCGACGTAGTCGATCATGTCGTCGAGCATGCGATGACCTTGCGCGCGGACTTCGTCCCAGTCCTGCGGATCGAGCGTCTCGTCCGCCGGCTGCAGCCGATCCGTCCGCGTCGTCGCGGTCACGCCGCCCGCTCCGCACGCGACGCGGCCCGCTTCGTGATCATGGCCGCGAAGGCCGCAAAGATCTTCTGCATCTGCGGCGGCTTGTAGGGAAAGACGTCCGGCGAATCCATGTTGTGGACGACGGCGGTGTTGTCGGCCTCGAACACCAGCAGCGCGCCATCCCTGGTCTCGGCGCAGTCGATGATGAAGTAGTCGAGGCCGATGCGTTCGGCGATCGCGGCGAGCACGGAGCGATGGCGGCGACCGAAGCCGATGTCGAAGGTCTGCATGAACGCCGCCTCCTCCAGCCGTTTGCTCTCGCTTCCCGCCATGTTGGCGTTGAGGTACCAGATGTCCCAGCGCCGCGCGATCGCCATGTGGCAGGCGTAAGCGACGCCGTCGACGAAGACGACGCGATATTTGCGGAACTGTCCGTCCTCGCTGGCGTAGTCGACGAAGCGCGCGACGAAGAACTCCTGCTCGTCCCGCTCGTCGAGATAGAGCGAGAGCTCGACCGGCTCCTCGATCTTTTCCAGTCCGACGCCGGCGTGCGAGCCGCGTGGCCGGATGATGATGGGAAAGCCGAGCGTGCCGTCGATCGCGGCGATCCACTCGCGCTCATCGGCGATCTCGGTCAAGCGCTCGCGGCCGACGGGAATGGTCGCCGGGATGGACAGCCCCTCGATGCCGACGAGCAGCGCATGCAGCTTGTCGCGGTCGAGATGCCAGATCTGCTGCGGCGCATTCAGCAACGGACGCGGCCAGCGCGCCGCAACGGCGTCGATCTCACGCAGCGCGTGCTGACAATCATCCGAGTCCGAGGCGATGACGATGGCGACGTCGTGGGCGGGCAGCGGTGCCGGCAGGTCTACGCCGGGAACGACGTAGAGCACAATGAGCTCGATGTCGGTGTCCTCCAGCAGGAACTCGATCGGCGTGTTGCTGCCCATATCGGTCGCGGCCGCAAGCGCGAGCACGCGCAGCCGCGGCGTCGGACTGTTGCACGGCAGCCGGAACAGCTGCTGCGACTGCAGCACGTCGTGCTGGATCGCAAGCCCGGACGACTGCTCCCCGATCAGCTGCGCCACCAGCGCGAGATCGAGCCCTTCGCCGGGCTCGACGGCGCCGTCGAGCATCTTGCCGAGCGAGGCGGCCCACATCGGTTTCAGATCCTGGCCGTCGAAGGCAGCCTTGGCGAGCTTGGCCATGCCGATCCGGTCGGCGCATGGAATGCAGGCGGACTCCGCCACAGCGAGCAGGTCAGATGGCATTGCAGATGTCCCTGAGATCCTGGCTGCTCACATCCGACACGAGCAGCTCTGTTTTCGCGACCACGTCGACGACGTGGTCGATTTCGGCTTCGAGATTGACGCGGGCAGCGGTCATGTCGTCGCACCACGCCTCGGTCACCTGGCGGGCGCCGATGCACAGCCGCAGCGCCCCGAC
>JBARNF010000973.1:0-5381 GCA_049802835.1 Bradyrhizobium sp. | reverse complement strand
TGCCGCCCATGCGCCAGCGCGACGGGCCGGCCGCCGCCAGCGTATAGCCGAGGCAGTTGTGACCGGCGAGATCGGCCGTGATGCGCGGCGTCCCATGGGCGGCGAGATAGGACGGTGCGGCACAGATCATCATGCGGCACGGCGCGAGCCGCCGCGCCACCAGCGTCGAGTCCCTGAGCGTGCCGATCCGGATCGCGAGATCCCAGCCTTCCTCGATCAGGTCGACCAGCCGGTCGTTGAGGCCGAGCTCGATGCTGACGCCGGGATAGAGCTCGGCGAACCGGGCGAGCTGCGGCGCGATCTGGCGGGTGCCGAAGGCGAGCGGAACGTTGAGCCGCAATAGTCCGCGCGGCTCCACGCGATCGGCCGCGATCGCGGTCTCCGCCGCCTCGAAGTCGCCGAGCACGCGTTCGGCCAGGTCGAGATAGCGCCGCCCCGCCTCGGTGATGGTCAGCCGGCGCGTGGTGCGATGGAACAGTTTGGTGCCGAGCCGCGTCTCCAGCGCCGCGAGGTGCTTGGTGACCATGGTCGGGGACATGCCGAGCACGCGCGCCGCTCCGGACAGGCTGCCGGATCCGGCTACCTTGGAAAGCACTTCCAGCCCGGTCAGGCGGTCGAGCAATTGAGCATCTCACTCTTCAGGTGTGAAGTGAATTTCTCTTGTAGCGGATTATCGCTTAACGGGAAATGATCCATATCCCGGTGGTCCCCACCGGAGGTCCCGATGATCGATTCCCGTACCGCGCCTTATGCTGCGCTCCTGCTCCGCCTCACCCTCGGCGGCCTGTTCCTTGCCCATGCCAGCCTCAAGCTGTTCGTATTCAGCCCGGCCGGCACCGCAAAATTCTTCGGCAGCATCGGCCTGCCGCCCGAGCTCGCCTACCTCGTCATCACGGCCGAGATCCTGGCCGGCATCGCCCTGATCCTCGGCATCTACACCCGCTGGGTCGCTTTGGCCGCCGTGCCGATCCTGCTCGGCGCCATCTTCACCGTGCACGGCGCTGCCGGCTTCTTCTTCAACAATCCGAAGGGCGGCTGGGAATATCCGGCGTTCTGGGCCGTGACCCTGGTGATCCAGGCGCTGCTCGGCGATGGCGCCTATGCGCTGGGCGGTCTCCGCGCCAGCCTTGCCGGCGGTCAGCTGCGCAGCGCACACTGAGGCTAGCGTAGGGTTCGCTGACCGCCGTCACACCCTCGATGTCATCCCCGCGAAAGCGGGGAGATAGCCACCGGCGAAATTGGTTGAGCACGATGGTCGACGCGTAGCCTGCCTCGAACATCGACCGCGCGGTATGGGTTCCGGGTCGGCGCCGGAACGTCGCGATGCGACGCTCCGGCTTGCCCGGGACGACAGTTGTGGTTTGAGGCGCCACCTGAAATATCCGTATACTGCACGAGGAGCCATGACATGACACTGCCCAGCATTTTCCTGTCGCACGGCTCGCCGATGCTTCCGCTCACGGACTCGGCGGCGCGTGACTTCCTCACAGGCCTCGGCCGCAGCCTGCCGCGGCCGAAGGCCATCCTCGTGATCTCGGCGCATTGGGAGACGGATATTCCTGTCGTCAATGCCGTCGCCACCAACGAGACGATCCACGACTTCTACGGCTTTCCGCGCGAGCTCTATCAGCTGAGCTACCCTGCACCCGGCGCGCCCGACCTCGCCCGCACGCTCGCTGCACGGCTGCAGGAAGCCGGCCTGCCGGTCGCGATCGACCGCGAGCGCGGCCTCGATCACGGCGCCTGGGTGCCGCTGCTGCTGATGTATCCGCAAGCCGATATTCCCGTGCTGCAACTGTCGATCCAGACCGAGCGGGGCCCTGCGCATCATCTCGCGCTCGGCCGCGCGCTGGCGCCCTTGCGCGACGAAGGCGTGCTGATCGTCGGCAGCGGCAGCTTCACCCATAATCTCGGCGAATTCCGCAAGCGCCGGCTCGACATCGACGATCCCGCGCCGGCCTGGGTGGTCGACTTCGCCGACTGGGTGCACAGCGCGGCGATCGAGGGCCGCATCGACGATCTCGTCGACTACCGCCGTCTCGCCCCGCATGCGCGCGACAATCATCCGACCGACGAGCACTTTCTGCCGCTGTTCACAGCCCTTGGCGCCGCCGGCGAGGGTGCCCGCGTCGAGCGCCTGCACAACAGCGCGAACTACGGCGTGCTGCGCATGGACGTCTATGCGTTCCACGGTGCCGATGATGCCAAGGCCGCGGCGTAAGCCGCTCCGACTTGTTAGTTCGGAGCAGCGAGGCGCAGCGCCCGTTGCCCGTCGGGTTACTTTGTCGCAGGCGATTTCGCTTGCGTCGTCGGGCAAATCACCACGATCCTCTCGCCCATCCCGCCTCATCTGGAGGGGCGTTGCGCGCGATCGTCACGACACGCGAGGCGGGGAGCGGTGGCCGCGAGACGTCGCAGCATGTCCTTTGATGTGCGGACGAACGATGTTTTTGCGGACGTGAAGTTGCAGGGTTCTGATACCTCGACGCTGGTATCCCGCACGATGCGCGAAAGCGCATTGTCGCGAATGGCGGCCAACAAGCCGAGCGCCAGGAAGCCTGCATATAAGCGTGAAGACCATCGCGCAGGGAGGGCCGGGCGATCTCGGCTGAACCTGTGGTACCTGCCGCCTGCATTTTTTTGAGCAGGCGGGCCACGGGCGCGGCCAGCGCCCGGCCTTCCCTGCGCCCTCCTGATTGATGAGGGCGATGACTAAGCAGAGCTCGGACGCCGATGGCGCCGCGGGAACGTGCAGCCATGACCCACGAAGCGCGCCAGACATTCGGTGTCGTCGCGGCCTCGAGCCGGGACCCATAGCCACCGGCGCGAATGAGACGGATGACTGCCAGCCATGTTCCTCGCGAGATCACGCGGTATGGGTCCCGGCGTTCGCCGGGACGACACCGAGAAGAGGCGACCTTGCACCGCAGCACATGACCTCGGAGGTAACTGACGCGGGATGGCGCGGCGCAGAAAATCCTTGACCCGTTCGCACGCAAATGATGCGAAGGATGCACCAGGGAGCGAAACAAGAAAAATGCGGCTGCCGTTCTATTATGGCTGGGTCATCGTCGCCGTGACCTTCGTGACGATGGCGATCGGCGTCAATGCGCGCACCGCGTTCTCGCTGTTCTATCCGCCGATCATCGCCGAATTCGGCTGGGACCGCGGCGTTACCGCCGGCGCGTTCTCGTTCGGCTTCGTCGTCTCCGGCATCGTCAGCCCGCTGATCGGACGGCTGATGGACCGCACCGGGCCGCGCGCGGTGATGGAACTCGGTGTCGCGCTGATGGCAGGCGGCCTGCTGCTGGCGCCGCTGACCTCGCAGCCCTGGCACCTCTACGTCACGATCGGCGTCATGGTCGGCGCCGGCAGCGTCTGCCTCGGCTATTCCGGCCAGTCGCTGTTCCTGCCGAACTGGTTCATCCGCCGCCGCGGGCTCGCGATCGGCATCGCGTTTGCCGGTGTCGGCATCGGCTCGATGACCTTGCTGCCGTGGGTGCAGCACATGATTGCGCAGACCGGATGGCGCTCCGCTTGTACTGCGATGGGCATCGTCGTGCTGGTCGTGCTGGCGCCGCTCAATCTGCTGCTGCGCAAGAGGCCGGAGCAGATCGGCCTGCGCCCCGACGGCGACGCTGCGCCGCTCGCCAGCGCAGCCAAGCCGGTCTCCAACGTCGTCGATGCGGCCTGGGCCGGTATCGACTGGACCCTGTCGCGTGCGCTGCGGACGAGCCGGTTCTGGTGGCTTGCGCTCGGCTATTTCTTCGGCCTCTACGTCTGGTACGCGGTGCAGGTGCATCAGACCAAATATCTGCTCGAGATCGGCTTCAGCTCGAACGTCGCGGTCTGGGCGCTCGGCGCCGTCAGCCTGCTCGGCATTCCCGGCCAGATCGCGCTCGGCCATCTGTCGGATCGCCTCGGGCGCGAGGCGGTGTGGGCGCTTGGCTGTCTCGGTTTCGCGATCTGCTTCGCGGCATTGATTGCACTCAAGGCGGCGCCGTCGCTCGTGCTGATCTACGTCATGGTGGCGACGCAGGGCGCGCTCGGTTACGGCATCACCTCGGTGATGGGGGCGGTTGCGCTCGAAATATTCCAGGGGGCGCATTTCGGCAGTATCTTCGGCACCGTGATGCTGATCGGACTGTGCGGCGGCGCCGCGGGCCCGTGGGTGACCGGCGTGCTCTATGATCTCACCGGCAGCTACACGCCGGGCTTTGCGATCGCGCTCGTTGGCGGCTTCGTCTCCGCAGCCGCGATCTGGATCGCGGCCCCGCGCAAGGTCCGCCTCGTGGCCGGCCAGTTGCACAGGTTAAAGATGGCGGCCGGGGCCGCGGCATGATGTGTGATCTGGCCGACTTGCCATAGCGGCGCGGCCGTGAACTAATCGGCGAACAATCCGGGAGAGGGTGACCAATGAACGAACATGTTCAGGCCAACAAGGCGGCGCCGCTGTTCAATCCGCTGTCGCCGGAATTCATCCGCGACCCCTATCCGTTCTACACGCAGTTGCGCGACAACGATCCGATGCATGTCACGCCGTTCGGGGCGTTCCTGGCCAGCCGCCATGCGGAATCGAGCCTCGTGCTGCGTGACAAGCGCTTCGGCAAGGATTTCGTCGCCCGTTCGATCCGCCGCTACGGGCCGGACATCATGAACGAGCCGGTATTCCGCAGCATGAGCCATTGGATGCTGCAGCAGGATCCGCCGGACCACACGCGGCTGCGCGGCCTGGTCGCGAAGGCGTTCACCGCGCGCAGGGTCGAGGACATGCGGCCGCGGATCCAGGCGATCGTGGACCGGACGCTCGACGAGGTCATCCCGCGCGGCCGCATGGACCTGATCGAGGACTTCGCGTTCAAGCTGCCTGTCACCGTGATCTGCGACATGCTCGGGATCCCCGAGGAGCATCGCGAGGCGTTCTACAAGAGCTCGCGTGAGGGCGGCCGCCTGCTCGAGCCGGTGCCGCTGTCGACGGCCGAAATCGCGGAAGGCAACGCCGGCAATGCGGTGTCGGCGGCCTATTTCCAGCATCTGTTCGAGCTGCGCCGGCGGCAGCCGGGCGACGACCTCACGACCCAGCTGCTGCAGGCGGAGGAGGACGGCGCCAAGCTCTCCCATGAGGAACTCACCGCCAACATCATCCTGCTGTTCGGCGCCGGCCATGAGACCACCGTCAATCTGATCGGCAATGGCCTGCTGGCGCTGCACCGCAATCCCGACCAGCTGGCGCTGCTGAAGGCGCGCCCCGAACTGATCACGAACGCGATCGAGGAGTTCCTGCGCTACGATTCCTCGGTGCAGCTGACGGGCCGGGTCGCGCTCGAGGACATCGAGGATCTCGGCGGCCGCCGGATCCCCGCGGGCGAGAGCGTGCTCTG
>JBARNF010000972.1:0-1754 GCA_049802835.1 Bradyrhizobium sp. | reverse complement strand
GCACTCCGGTCAATTCGCGCCATTGGCGCGTCGTTTCCCATGCGACTTGACGGTAGAACGTTCGTCCTTCCTCATAGCCGTAACTGTTGCGATAGAATGCGTGAAGCGGCGCGGCGATGGTGACGGTCACGATGGCGATTGCGGCGACCAGGACCACCATGTTGACGGCGTAGAATCGCTCGATCCGGTAGCTTGCACCGCATACGACCAGCACGACGAACAAGAACAGTCCCTGGAGTGCCCACAGCGACGGTAGGTCGGTGCCCATGATCAGCGAGGTGGCGACGGGCAGGCCGATCGTTCCGATCGCGACGTAGAAGAGCAGCCCCAGGCCGTCGTTCAGCGCCGCGAAGTCTTCGGCGAAGCGGGTGATGCGCGTGCCGGCCGTCATGACCCAGGTCACGGCCGGTACGGCCATCGCGGCGGCAAGTCCCATCACGAAGGAAAGTGAATCCTGCAACGACGTCGACAGGTCGGATTGCGCATGCGTCAGCGCGTGGTGAATGGGCGCCGCATCGGATGCGACGAGCCAGTCCAGATGCATCCCCAGGGCGGCAAGGCCGGCGACCACGGAGATCCAGGGCGAAGCGGACGTGAAATAGGCCCGCCGCTGCGGATGGAGCAGCGCGGCCAGCGCGAAACTCGCAACCAGGAAGATCGAATAGTACTTGCCCAGCAGCGCGATCGCGGCGGTCACGCCGGCTGCGGCGGCCCAGCGCATCGTCAGGGTTTCAAACGAGCGCAGAAAACAATAGGTGGCGAGCGGCCACGTCGCGAGCTGCACCGAGTTGGCATTGAAGCGTTGCGCATGAAATTGATAGACCGGCGTGAGCATCAGGAGGAGCAGGACGATCGCTCGCTTGTCCCCGGTCACGAAGCGTCGCGAAATCAGGTCGACGAACCACAGCGCCAGCGCAGCGTTCGTCATCGCCATCAGGTGCAGCGACCAATCGGTCGACGGAAACACGGTGGTCCAGGCGCCGGCGACCCATCCCATCAGCGGTGGATGCTTGGCGTAGCCCCAGGCGAAGTGTCGTCCGAACGTCCAGGTCTCCAGGACATCCGGATGCAGCCCGGCGCCGAAATAGGCGATGACGAGATAGATCGTCCAGACTGCCACGAAGCACGCCAGCAACAGCGGCACGGCCCAGCCGGCCTCGATGCCGTCGAGCCACGACAGGAACGGCCGGCGCCAGGCCGCCGGATCGCGGTCCGACCGTTTGGCCATCGCCGAGAACGCAAAATCGCAGGACATTCCAGCCGCCATCAACGACGATGCGCCGGAGAAGGGCCTTCGAAGCCGACGAGGCGGCGCGACCGGACGCGATGTGCGGTCGATCATGTGTCAGGTTCCATGTGAGGGCATTTCGAGCGCGCTGTTGCGCGGGGCCACGAGCCTCGTCGAACTTGATTACGACAGGCTGACGTTTCGCCTCATCGCGATGCGCCGAGCGGGCGGCGATCAGTCGGCTCATCCGGGGAGCCGCACGTCATACGATTGCAACCGTGGCGGCCGAGAAGCCATCGGGTTTGCAACCACCGATATTGGTGACAGCCGTGGCGCGAGGTGACCGATGCGAACGTGGTTCGATCAGATCCGCGTTGGAATGAAAGCTGCAATGCGCCGTCGAGATGTCCCGGCGCGGCGGAAGGTGCAGGATCGCTGGCGGAATCGATGGCGCGCGCATTCGAGCTCTGGAACAGGGGCGCGAATAACGCTAACCGGACGCTGCCGACGTAATCCTATTGTAATC
>JBARNF010000971.1:0-1674 GCA_049802835.1 Bradyrhizobium sp. | reverse complement strand
ATTGCAGTCGCGCGGCGTCGCCGCATGAGCCGGCGATGGCGTTCTGCCAGGGCACCCCAATGCGCAGCGAGATCGAGGCACGCGGCACGCCTGGGCTCACGGCGGTGACGCAGGCGGTTGCGGGTGCGCTCGAACGACGGTTCGGTAGCGGACCGATCGAGGGCCGCATTCAGGCGTTGGTGATCTCAGCGGGGTGAGCGAAAGCGCAACGAGCGGCTATGGTCCGCGGGTGAAATGAACCCTCGAGAACGAAGCGAAGTGCTGCCAGGAGAAGATCCGTCATATGCGTTCGTCGCCCACGATCGATCGACGTTCAATGATCGCAAACTCTTGAAGTTTCCGTCTCTGACGCCGATCAAATTGCGTGGAGATCTGGAGAAGCCAACTACACCGTCGGCAACACAGAGAACGCCTCGCCGCGGCGGCACAGCGCGATCTGATCGGCCGTCGCAGGCGCGGCGATCACGTCATCGACACGTGCAGCCGGCGGTCCCTTGCGGCACGCCGCAACCATGTCCGCGACATCATCGGCAGGACCCGCAAACACCGCCTCGACGCTACCGTCGGCGCGGTTGCGCACCCAGCCATCTAGGCCGTTCAGGATGGCCTGATCCTCGACCCAGGCGCGGTAGCCGACGCCCTGGACGCGGCCTCGCACCGTGACGTGAACGATGGCGCGATCACTCATGATCCGAGCCCCAGGAAATCGCGCAGCCGCTTCTTCATGTCGGCCTCGCGCGTGACGCGCGCCGTCAGGTCGGCCGACGGCAGCCCCTTCAACTGCTTCGGCAAGACGCCGTCGCGCAGCGCTTTCAGCGTCTCGTACACGGCCTGCGTCGCCGCAGCGATCGGGGCGTGGCCCTGCAGCGCGACGCGCACGCGGCGCGAGGCGAGATAACCGAGCTCCGCCATCGCCTCGGGCGCGCCGCCGAGCACGATCGGCAACCGCGTCGCCGCGGCGATCGCATCGAGTTGCTCGCGCGCGGTGATGCCGGTGAAGAACAGCCCGTCGATGCCGCAGGCCTCGTAGGCCTTCGCGCGCGCAATCGCGTCGTCGAGCGAGGTGATCGAGACCGCGCCGGTCCGCCCCAGGATGACCAGCGAGGAATCGCCGCGGGCCTCGCACGCGGCCCTCACCTTGCCTGCTCCCTCAGCCAGCGGGATCAACTGCGGCTTGGCTTCACCAAAGGCTTGCGGCAGCAGCGTATCCTCGATGGTGAGACCCGCGGCACCCGCCGCCTCCAGCTCCTGCACCGTGCGACGGACGTTCATCGCATTGCCGTAGCCGTGATCGGCATCGACCAGCACCGGCAACGCAGCGGCGCGCGACATCCGCCGCATCTGTTCGGTGAGTTCGGTCAGCGTGATCAGCGCGATGTCGGGATCGCCGAGCACCGCAAGCGAGGCGGCCGAGCCGCCGAACATGCCGAGCTCGAAGCCGAGATCCTCGGCGATGCGGATCGAGATCGCGTCGTAGACTGAGCCGGGATGGATGCAGCGATCACTGGCGAGGATCGCGCGGAGCTTGTCTCTGCGTGCACGGAAGGTCATGATGGTCTCCCATGTCGTTCCGGGGCGATGCGGAACATCGAACCCGGAACCTCGAGATTCCGGGTTCGGTCGCCGGCGCGACTGCCCCGGAATGACTGCGTTATCTACGCAAACTCCAAAATC
>JBARNF010000970.1:0-3205 GCA_049802835.1 Bradyrhizobium sp. | reverse complement strand
TTGATGGATGCTGTCACCAACTCGCTATCGAACATGGCGAAGACGTTGGAGACCGGCCAGGTGCCCAAGAACACCAATTTTGGCAGGTACCTCGACTATCTCCACAATCAGCCGTCCGATGACGATAGGCAGTGGGGCGAGAGCCTCAACCGTCGCCTCACTGAGGCCGATAGCAAGCTCCAACCGGCCTACGGGCTCAATGACGCTGACACGCGCGCGTGGCGGCTCAAGAAGTTCGACCTTGAGCAGGGCAAGAACGCTCTCGCCAACATGTCGACTATGCCGCCAATCTTCACGGATGAGGAGATCGAACGCCTGAAAGCGCAGGACGTGCAGGCGCGCGTCCGGAGCGGCGACATCCCTTTGCCCCGCCCCCGGCCTGCGGAGGCCAACAACCCGACGTCAATGCCTCCGGTGCAGTCGCTCGAAGGAGCGACGCCGATCGCCCAACTCACTGGCTCGGCGGAGGTGAAGGGCGAGGCCGAACTAAAGGTGACCGTCGAGGCCACACCGTATTTCACGGCGCTGGTTTCGAGAGCCGAAAACGCCATCAAGCTGGTCGGCACGCTGCTCCCCAACGGGGCGGGGTCGAGCGGCAAGAGCAGTCCGGACGCGGCGGCGCCTGCGGTCGGCTTCACTGGAGCTCCCTGACATGCAGTCGTTTCCTCCCAACACGGCGGCCGGGCCCGCCGTGCGCTCGCAATCCCAGCAGGCGCGCGACTGGCTCAAGACACTGTGGCCCGCGTCCTACAAGGGCGTCCCGTTCTTCGTCGAGCATGACGATGAGCGGGGCAGTCGGCGGATCGTGGAACACGAAATGCCGATGCGCGACGATCCTTTCCTCGAGGATCTCGGGGAGGGCGTGCGGCGCTACAAGGTGGACGCCTATGTGGCATCGGATGCGGCCGACGCCGACGCAGCGGCCGTCATCGCCATCTGCGCGATGCGCGGCGCCGGCGTGCTGGTGTTGCCCGCGCACGGCCCGCTAACCGTCCGATGTCTCGATTTCGGCCGCGCGCGGGCGAAGGACAAGCATGGCTACATCGGCCTCTCTCTGGAGTTCACCCGCGAGGGCGCGTCCTCGGCGCTGGCGTCGATCGGCTCGCTTGCCAATCTGGTGTTCGTCCAGGCAGACACCACCGCGCTGGCGATCGCCAATGCGTTCATGAGCGCGGTGCAGGTTACCCTGCAACCGGACTATGTGGTCTCCGCGCTCACGGACCGCTTGCAGGACGGCGCCGCGGTGCTCGAAAGTGTCCGGACGTCGCAGCCTGTGGTTCCGGCCGCGAGCGCGGCGCAGCGCACTGCGATCCAGACGCTGTTCAATGACATCCCGACGTTGGTCGAAAGCCCGGCAACGATCGCAACGGTGCCGACCAGCTTCGTGGCGATCGCGCGCGGCCTTGCCGATGGCATGAACCCGGCAACGGCGGTGTCAGCCTTTGAGGCGATCGTCACGGACCCATCAGTCTCGCAGCTCTCGACCACGACCACGATCTACCCGACGCAATCCAAACGCGCCGCGACGATGAATGCCGATGCGGCGTACCAGCTCATCCGGCTGGCTGCGATCACGGCCTATGCGGAGGCGGTCGCCCAGATGACGTTCGCCGATCGGCCGTCCGCCGTGACGGTGCGGGCCAACGTTGTCGAGTTTTTCGAGCAGCAGACAGACGATTTGCCTGCCGGCGATATCGCCTTGGTGCACGCCATCAACGCGCTCCGGAACACTGTTGTCACCTATCTCTCTCGCGCGATCATCGACCTGGCCCCGGTGGTCGAGGTCGAGGTCAACCTGTCACGTCCGAGCCTGTTCTGGGCATGGCGTCTCTACGCGGACCCGACGCGCTCAACCGATCTGGTCGACCGCAATCGGCTTTCGCATCCGTCTTTCTTCCCGCTGACGTTCGAGGCACTGGCAAAGTAAATGGCGAGCATTGAGGTCATCAACATCAATGGCTGGACAGCTTTCGAGGAGGTAAACGTTCATGCCGCCTTCAACGAGGCGGCACGCTCGTTCAGCGTGACGCTCGCGGCCGAACTGGGCGCATCGACTGTCAACCGCATCTTCGATGTACAGACCGAGGTGAGCATCCAGGCGAATGACGATCTGCTATGCACCGGCTACGTCGACACCAAGCACCCACACCTTGCGCCGAAGGAAGCGTGGATCGAAATCGGCGGCCGATCAAAATCGCAGGATCTTGTCGATGGGGCGGCGGAGCACGAAACCGGATATTTCGAGAACAAGGACCCGCTGGAGATCGCGCAGGCGGTCTCCAGCGAGTACGAGGCGAAGTGGGAGACAGATCAGCAGCTCGACAAGCTGGATCATTATCACCTTCAGCAGGGTGAGACCTGCTTTCGCTGCGTCGAGAAGATGGTCAGAGACCAGGGCCTCACGATCACCGGCACCGCCGAGGGCAACGCCAAGATCACGAAGGCCGGAGGGCAGCGCCATAGCGGGCAGCTTGTCGAGGGCGTGAACTTTATTGTCGCCGACGCCTATCACAACGCCGCGAACCGTCACTCCAAGATCATCGTTCGAGGACAGCGGCCAGTCGGTCACGATGACGACAATCTGTGGATCGAAGCGATAGAGCAGGACAGCTCGATTAAGCGCCATCGAACGACGATCATCGTGCAGGACAATGACACGACCAAGGATCGCGCAAAGAAGCGAGCGAAGAACCGCAAGGATCGCACGGCCGGAAACGGGCTAAAGGCATCGATCCGCGTGCAGGGCTTCCGCGACGATGGAGGGACGCTTTGGACGCCGGGCTATCTCGTGTGGACCGAGAGCCCGTTTCTCGACATCCAGCAGGACATGCTGATCGAGGCCGTCGACTACAATCAGACGAACAGGGGCAGCATCGCGACCTTGGCGCTTGTCGACCCCCGCGCCTATGGCGGGCAGGGCGCCGGCGGCGGCAAGGGCAATCAATCGGGCGATGCCTGGAGCATGGGGGACGACTAAATGCTGTTGGAGCACGAAGACGCCGTGCGCGTCACGACACGGCGCGCGCGCCTCGACAAGATCGATGACGACGGCACCCAACAGCTTGTCGACTTCCGTGGTCTGAAAAACGAGGTGCTGCAAAAGGTGTGGAGGCCGATGGAGTTCGGCTACTTCTCCATGCCGCCGAAAGACAGCGACGGCGTGATGATCCAGATGGGCTCGCGCGCCGACCGAACGCTCTACTAC
>JBARNF010000969.1:0-2583 GCA_049802835.1 Bradyrhizobium sp. | reverse complement strand
GGCGCGCCTTTGGCCCACCCCACAGGAGTTGCGCGAGCGACTACGCCCCCTGCCCGATCTTGTCCTGCGTCTTGGTGTCGAAATCGCTGGCGTCGTGGCGCTCGTGCAGCTGGCTCTTCGGATCACCGGAGACACGGTTGACCATGCGGCCGCGCTTGACGGCGGGGCGCTGCGCGATCTGGTCGGTCCAGCGCTGCACGTGCTTGTAGTCCTGCACCGACAGGAACTCGCCACCCTCGTAGAGCAGGCCCTTGGCGAGCGAACCGTACCACGGCCACACCGCGATGTCGGCGATCGTGTAGTCGGGGCCTGCGAGATATTCGCTTTCGGCGAGACGGCGGTCGAGCACGTCGAGCTGGCGCTTCACCTCCATCGCGAAACGGTCGATCGCATATTCGATCTTGGTCGGCGCATAGGCATAGAAGTGGCCGAAGCCGCCGCCGAGATAGGGCGCGGCGCCCATCTGCCAGAACAGCCAGGACAGGCATTCGGCGCGCTTGGCCGGCTCGGTCGGCAGCAAGGCGCCGAACTTCTCAGCGAGATGGACCAGGATCGCGCCGGATTCGAACACGCGGATCGGCTCGGGCCCGCTGCGGTCGAGCAGCGCCGGGATCTTCGAGTTGGGATTGATGGCGACGAAGCCGGAGCCGAACTGATCGCCCTCGCCGATGCGGATCAGCCAGGCATCATACTCCGCACCGGTATGCCCGAGTGCCAGGAGCTCCTCCAGCATCACCGTGACCTTGACCCCGTTCGGCGTCCCCAGAGAATAAAGCTGCAAGGGATGACGGCCGACAGGCAATTCTTTCTCGTGGGTCGGCCCCGCGATCGGCCGGTTGATGTTGGCGAAGCGACCGCCGCTTGCCTTGTTCCAGGTCCAGACCTTGGGCGGCGCATAGCTGTTCTGTTCGGACACGTGAAACTCCGGCGTGAGCGGCAAAGGACGGACGTTTTAGGCGCATATGCCGCTGAGCGGAAGCCATCCTGAACGCGGACGGCGCCCGCATTTTCTGCATTGCGTGGTCGAACCTGCGATGACAGAACGGAGACAAGATAACAATGATGGTCCGTCACGGGCCGCTCTTCGGAAACGCCCATGACTGCAAGTCCCCCGCCCGCGGATCGCATTCCCGTCATCGTCGGCGTCGGCGAGATCGTCGATCGCCCCAGGGACGTCGCCGACGGGCTGGAGCCGCTGGCGCTGCTCGAACAGGCCGTCCGTCGCGCGGAAATCGACGCCGGAGCCAAGCTGATCCACGACATCGGCTCGCTCGACGTCGTCAACTTCCTGAGCTGGCGTTATCGCGATCCGGAGCAGCTGCTGGCGCAGCGGCTCGGCGTCACGCCCGCACACTGCCACTATGGCCCGGTCGGCGGCGAAAGCCCGATCCGCTTCCTGCACGAAGCGAGCCTGCGGATCGCGCGCGGCGAATGCGAGGTCGCCGTGGTCTGCGGCGCCGAGGCGCAGTCGAGCGCGACCAAGGCCGAGCGCGCCGGTGTGACATTGCCCTGGACGCCGTTCGCCCATGACGTCGAAGAGCCGAAGCGCGGCGCCGCGTTCCAGAAGCCGTTGGCCGTGAAGCTCGGCGTCTTCCGACCGGTCTCGGTCTATCCGTTCTACGAGGTCGCGAGCTCTGCCCAATGGGGCCAGACGCCGCGCCAGGCGCTCGCCGAATCCGGCGAGCTGTGGTCGCGCTATTCAGCCGTCGCGGCCTACAATCCGAATGCCTGGCTGAAGCGACACTTTGCGCCGGACGAGATCACGACGCCATCGGCCGACAACCGCCCGATCGCCTGGCCCTACACCAAATTGATGGTCGCCAATCCCATGGTCAACATGGGCGCCGCGCTGATCCTGACCAGCCTGGCGCGGGCGCGCGCTGCCGGCATCGCCGACAGCCGCATGATCTATCCGCTCGGCGGCGCCGCGGCCGAGGACCCGCGCGATTATCTCACGCGCGATCAGTTCGCCGAGAGCCATCCGCAGAACGCCGTGCTGCAAGCAGCGATGGATCTCGTCGGCGGCAACGGCGCTGCCTTCGACGTCATCGAGCTCTACAGCTGCTTTCCGTGCGTGCCCAAGATGGCGCGGCGAACCCTCGGGCTTGGTCCCGACGTCGAGCCGACGGTGACCGGCGGGCTGACCTTCTTCGGCGCGCCGCTCAACACCTACATGACGCATGCCGCCTGCGCGATGGTGCGGCGGCTGCGCGGCGGCGGCGCCAAGCGCGGCCTGCTCTACGGCCAGGGCGGCTTCGTCACCAAGCATCATGCCATCGTCATCTCGCGTGAGCCGCCGCGATCGTCCTTGTCACAGAACGTCAGCGTCCAGGCGAAGGCCGATCGTACGCGCACGCCAGCACCTGAGTTCGTCAGCGAGGCCAGCGGCAACGGCAAGGTCGAAAGCTTCACCGCACTGTTCGATCGCGCCGGCGAGGTCGAGCATGGCGTTGTCATGCTGCGCACCGAGCAGGGCGCGCGCACGCTGGCGCGCGTGCCGGCGCATGACGAAGCCACGCTGGCGCGGTTTATGGATCTGGACAGGACGGCTGTGGGCGCGCGCGGCGCCATCACGATGGCGGC
>JBARNF010000968.1:0-4453 GCA_049802835.1 Bradyrhizobium sp. | reverse complement strand
GTGACGGGCCGACCGGGCTCGGCGCGCGGCGCGGCCGGGCTGAACAGCTCGGCGATGTCCATCTGCAGGCCCGAGGTGAGCTGCAACAGCTTGTCGTAGGTCAGCGACATCAGGCCGTTCTCGACCTTCGACAGGGTCGACAACGCCATGCCCGTCTTTTCCGCCACCTGCTTCAGGGTCAGCCCACGCGTCTGCCGCGCCGCCTTCAGGCAGAGGCCGAGCTGGGAGTGGGGGGCTTCGGAGGCAGGCTCGCTGACGGCGGTGTCGGTCACAGGAGGCTCCGGAAAATCCGTTAGCGGATCGGGTTTGCGCTTCGTGCGCAAGGCGGGCTGGCAATCTCGCGCGAAAGAGCTGGGAGTTCAATCAGCTAGGGCGATCGCTCATGGTCATGCATGAGGCGCGATGGAACATTGCGTTTTCAAGTCGTGCATTCAATTTCTTATGTGCTAAATAGTTTTCCGAAACGGAAAAGAGAAGCCCCCTGTGGAATCGATTTGCGACACGACTGCCGTCGAGCTGGTCAAGCTCCTGAAAACCAAGGCGATCTCGCCGGTCGACCTGCTCGGTTCGTGCCTGTCGCGGATCGCTGCGGTCAACCCGGCGGTCAATGCGGTCGTGACGCTGGACGAGCCGGGGGCCTATGCGGCGGCGAAGGCCGCCGAGGCCGAGATCGTCGCGGGCGAGGACAAGGGCCCGCTGCATGGCCTGCCGGTCCTGATCAAGGACACCCAGGACACCGCCGGGATGCGCTCCACCTATGGCAGCCCGATCCTGGCGGACAACGTGCCCAAGGCCGACCAGGCCTCGGTGGCGCGGCTGCGCGCCGCCGGCGCGATTATCTTCGGCAAGACCAACACGCCGGAATGGGCGGCGGGCGGCAACACCCGCAATCCCGTGTTCGGCGCCACCGGCAACCCGTTCGACCCGATGCGCTCGGCCGCCGGCTCCTCCGGTGGCTCGGCGGTGGCGCTGGCCTGCGGCATGGCGCCGCTCGCCTCCGGCTCGGACACCGGTGGCAGCTTGCGCAACCCGGCCGGCTTCTCGGGCATCGTCGGCATGCGGCCGTCCTACGGCCTCGTCGCTAGCGAGAAGCGCGCCCATGGCTGGTCCTGCCTGTCGACCGACGGGCCGATGGCGCGCGACGTCGCCGACACCGCGCTGATGCTGTCGGTGATGGCGAGCGACGATTCGCGCGATCCGCTCGCCTACACCTTGCCGGGCGAGGCGGTGCGCGGTGCGCCGTCGCGCTGGGCCGTGCCGCCCCGCATCGAACTCGGCAAACTCAAGCTCGCCTTCACCGAGGACTTTGGTTTTGCGCCGACGGAAGCGCTGATCCGCCGCGCCTTCCGTGCGCGGGTGTCGCGCATCGCGCCGCTGTTTGCCGATGCGAGCGAGGGCGCGCCGGATTGCAGCGGTGCCGACGAGACCTTTGCGGTGCTGCGCGCCTCGCTGTTCCTGACCCAGCATGGCAAGAATTTTCGCGAGCGGCCGGAGATGCTGGGCCCGAACGTGCGCGCCAATGTCGAGGAGGGCCTGGGCTACAGCCTCGACGATTTTTCGCGCGCTTCCGCCAACCAGACCCGCATCTATCGCGCCTATCAGAGCTTCTTCGCCACCCACGACGTCCTGATCAGCCCGACCATCACCTTGAGCCCGCGGCCGTGGTCGGAGCTCTATCCGGCGGAGATCGACGGCGTGCCGACGCGTTCCTATTTCCATTGGCTGGCACTGGCCTATGCGGTGACCCTGGCCGGCCATCCCGCGCTCAGCCTGCCGCTGGGATTGGATGAAGCCGGCCTGCCGTTCGGGCTGCAGATCGTCGGGCCCCGCGGCGGCGATGCGCTGGTGCTCGGCGTGGCCGCGGCGCTGGAGGCGGTGTTCGCTGACGATGCCGAATTGCGCCGTCCGCAGCCGGACCTGGCGAAGCTCGCGTCGCTGCCGCCGCTGGCGCAGGCGCCCGGCTTCATGGCGTGGGATTGAGGCACGCCGTCATGATCGACACATCCTGGAGTTAGCCATGGCCGACGCATCCTCATACCCGTTCTCGCTGGTGCGCCGCGCCGGCGGCCTGGTGTTCCTGTCGGGCGAGATCCCGGTCGCCGATGACGGCACGATCCCGGACGGGATCGCGGCGCAGACCGACCTGACCTTCAAGCTGATCGCGGAGACGCTGGCCGGCGAGGGCCTGTCGCTCGCCGACGTCGTGTCCTGCATGGTCCATCTCGCCGACAAGGCCGATTTCGCCGCCTACAACGAGGCCTATCGCAAGCATTTCAAGGATCCGCTGCCGGTGCGCACCACGGTGCAGGCGCAGATGATGGCGGATGTGAAAATCGAGATCACGGTCGTCGCGGCGGCGCGGACCTGAGGCAGGAGTGATGAGCATGCGAAGCGCAATCGTTCTCGGCGGCGGCATGGTCGGCGTCGGCACCGCTCTGCATCTGCAGAGCCGCGGCTGGTCGGTGGCGCTGGTCGATCGCAGGGAGCCCGGCCGGGAGACCAGCTACGGCAATGCCGGCATCATCCAGAGCGAGGCCGTCAGGCCCTATGCGATGCCCCACGACCTCGGCGGCATCCTCGACATCGCGCTGGCGCGCACCAACGACGTGCACTACAGCCTCGCGGCGCTGCCCTATCACATGCGGCCGCTGCTGCAATATTGGTGGAATTCATTCCCCGAGCGTCACGAGGTCCTCACCAAGACCTACGCGCAGCTGATCGCGCGCGCCGCGCCGGAGCACGATCCGCTGATCACGGCAGCCGGCGCCGGCAATCTGGTGCGCCGCGACGGCTTTCGCGTGCTGCACCGGAACCAGGCGCAGTTCGACAAGGAGGCCAGCGACGCCGAAGCCGTCGGCAAGGCGTTTGGCGTGAAGTTCAAGGTGCTCAGTGCAGCTGAGCTGGCGAAGGCCGAGCCTGGCCTCGCCGAGAGCGGCATCGGCGGCCTGCATTGGCAGGAGCCGTGGACCGTGTCCGACCCCGGCGCCTTGGTGCAGTCCTATGCCGATCTGTTCGTGCGGCAGGGCGGCAGGCTGCTGCGCGGCGATGCGACCACACTCGTGGAAGCGGGCAGCGGCTGGGCCGTCACGACGGAGGAGGGGCGCATCGAGGCCGAGGCCGTGGTGGTGTCGCTCGGGCCGTGGTCGCCGACGTTCCTGAAGCGGTTCGGCTACGACATTCCGATGGTGCGCAAGCGCGGCTATCACCGCCATTACACCGGCGGCGCGCCGCTCGACCTGCCGCTGCGCGACGCCGCGTTCGGCTATCTGATGAACCCGATGGCCAAGGGCGTGCGCATCACCACCGGTGCGGAGCTGTCGGAGCCGGATGCGGAGCTGACGCCGGTGCAGCTCGGCAAGGCAGAGGCCGCCGCGCGGCAGCTGATCGATCTCGGCAAGCCCGTCGAGCCCGAGCCCTGGCTCGGCACGCGGCCGTGCATGCCGGACATGCTGCCGGTGCTCGGAGAGGCCGGGCGGCACAAGGGATTGTGGCTGCATTTCGGGCACGGCCACCAGGGCTTCACGCTTGGTCCGGCGACCGGGCGCATCCTCGCCGAACTGATGAGCGGTGAGGCGCCGAGCGTCGACGTCACCGCCTGCGCGCCTGCACGCTTCGGGGCGTAGCGGCAGCCAGAACCGACCTGCGGCGGCCGCGCTGTCTTTGCGGCTGCCATCGACGCCGTCGGTGCGGCCCGCCATTGAAAAAGAGCGCCGCGATGGGCCTGCAATTGCAGGCTGAAAATCCGAGCTGGTTGTTTACCACGCGCGCCACCGTGAGGTGGCCGGCGTCGCAGCTTCACGAATTTGCAAGCCGACTCATCTAAGGCTCATGGCAAGGCCAGGACGCGGGCGCGCGAAGCGAGGTCCGTGAGTTCTGCGGTCGACCGGTCATCCAGGGCACCGGGGGGAACCAGATGAATTTCGCGAGTCTGATCTACCGCTTCTTCTCGAATTTCGTTTTTCTCGCGGCGGTCTATCTCAGCCTGAACTACATCGAGAAGTATCAGAACCGCGCCGTTCTCGCGATCGTCATCCTGATCTATGCGGGCATGCGCGCCGTGTCGGTGCTGCGCTCGTTCCACTTCTTCGGACGCATCGAGAAGCTGGAATCCGATGTGCGGCGGCTGGCCGGCATGCTCGGCGATGGACCGGTCGGGCAGGTCGTCAACAAGCAGACCATGAAGGATGTCGGCCAGCTGCGCCGGGACGGCGAAAAGAAGTCCTACATGGACCTGTTCTTCCTGGCGGCCGTCGTGATCTTCTGCGTCAGCAAGATCGTCAGCAACTGATCAGGTCGGCCGGCCAAGGCATGCAAGTCCCGGAGCGCGGACCACCGCGTTCTCTTGCACAACGACCACCGAGCTTTCGCTTCTCAACGCTTCCGCAGGCTTGCGAGGCGCACCGGGCGCGCGGCCTGCTTCGCAGGCGGGCCCTCGGCGCGGGCGACCTGGCGC
>JBARNF010000967.1:0-2250 GCA_049802835.1 Bradyrhizobium sp. | reverse complement strand
CGGCCGGGCGGGCAGGTACCCGAGCAGCGGATGAGCTGGGTGACGTCGTTGCGGTTGCCGCCGGTCAGCGTGATCGCCAAGGGGATCCCGGAGGCGTCGACGAGCGGGTGGTGTTTGGAACCGGCCCAGCCACGATCGACCGGGAAGGCCCCGTCAGGAGCTCCCCAAAGCGCATGAATATGGCTCGCGTCCGCCGTGGCACGCGACCAATCGATCTTGTCGGCAGCGAATGAGTCCCAAACGAAAACGGCTCCCCTATGTGGGGAGCCGTCCTCGTTGCGTAGCTACTAAGCAGTTACTCGTCCAGGCCCCCGGCAATCGGGCTATCGACACGCCCATCAGCACCATCGAACGTGGCGCTTGTAGCACCCTCATGCGCAAAGCGCACAACGTTCCGTGCTACACGGGTTGTCCGATCCTCGCTAGGAGAATGCACCACAATTGAGTCGACACCGTCCGGCAAGAGGCCAACGACCTCATCCGTCGCTGGATTGCCTCTGGTGAGCGTGACAAACATGCCGTCTTTGTTGAAGTCGGATGCGGTACTACATGATCCACCACCAGCGAGCGGCTGATTTGCATCAGTCACTATTACGCAGAGCCGACTCTGGTCATCCCAATTTCGCAACATTGCGATCACGTAACTACCAGCCGCATTCGTGGAAAGAAGGCGAGCGCTGGAAGCGTCATATCCACTCTCGACAAGAGAGCCCTGTCGAAGGAACGGAACGTCTTCGCCAGACGCAGGATCGCCGGTTTCGAGGACGGCGAGATGGAAGGGAGTCCCAGTTTCGTCGCCAGCTACAGCAGTAGATCTACCACTGAACGCGATGAAAAAGATACCTGTTGCCATAGCGAGCGCCAAGATAAGGAGCGCCCAAGCCTTGCGAGACTGAAGAATGGTCATATTCACAGGTTCCATTTAGTAGTAAACGAGCCAGCCAGAGAAACCGGTGTGATAGTTGGCACCTTGATTAATGATCGTAGCGTAGCCGGCGAGACCGTGCGCATACTGCACTGCCATATCCGTTCCTGGAGCACAGGCAGCCGTAAGACCCCCTACGTTTCCGCCGCTCCCATTGCTATTAGGCTTGAGAACCGCACACTTCATGACACTCGTTGCATCGTTACTGGCGTCGATCCACTCGACACCAGTATGGTACGCATGCGCGCACCGATCCGTGTTATTAGGGCTTTGATAGGCCTCAAGTCCAATGGTTCCCGCACTGGGAGGGCAGAAAGGTCCGTCCACGGCGCTGGCCGGAGCCGCCGCGACCATGAGAACGAGGGCCGCAGCAATACCAACCAACAGACCGGCGATACTCCGGCTTGACCGTACAGATGCTGTCAACGGAACTCCTTTTCCCGTAGGCATTATCGACCCGGCAGCGCTCAGGATAGTGCAAATACTCAGGCTACCTTCCGCAAACGCTATCCAGGGATCGGCCGCCTGTCAAATTCGGGATTGGCGTGCATATGGCCCGTTATCACGGAGACCGGTCCGCGCACCATCTTCATCACGCAAAGGCATAACTATGACGGCGATGCTCACGAACCCGGATCAACGGCTCGGTCTCCGTCCCACAGCTTTTCACTTATCTAAAAAGGAGACGGCACCTCTACGACCTCCAATCTCCGACGACACCGCCGACAGATTCAGATCAAACACCAACCCTTTATTTTGAAAGACCTTCTTACTGCATCCGCGTACCGCGATCCGCGGGTGCAGCCGCACGCGCTTGCCGTTCTGGCCGCGGAAGTCCGACGGCAGGCGCAGCTGGCCGCGGCAGAGGTTGTTCGTCGCTTGGAGTGCGCTGAACGCGCCGCCGTGGAACTTCAGCGAGAACATCGAGATTGGCAGGTCCGGCACGGTCGGGAACGTCGTCGCGATCCGCCCGCCGCTGCCGATGTGCACAAAGCCCTCGAACTGGATCGCGATCGGCGTGCGCAGCTGCACGACGAGCTTCGGCAGCCCGATACCGCGCTTGACGAGGTAGACAGGCCCAGTCACCGCCTCGGCGAACAGCGGGCTGATCGCGCGCGCGACGCCGATCTGCGCGTGCTTCGAGCACGTACCCGCATCGAGCGCGGCCTGCTCGCACGCGGCGTTGAGCGAGTCGAGGTTCGCCGCCAGCGCCTTCGGCAGCCGCACGTGCGCCGCGCCGATCGCGGCATCCGCGCCGCGCGCGTGGATCACGGTGATGAACGGCGGGTGTGCGCCGGCGCGCGTGCGGTGCTTGGCGCCGAGGA
>JBARNF010000966.1:0-2632 GCA_049802835.1 Bradyrhizobium sp. | reverse complement strand
CTGGTTGAGGGTCTGCTCGCGCTCGTCATTGCCGCCGCCGAGGCCGGCGCCGCGATGGCGGCCGACCGCGTCGATTTCGTCGATGAAGATGATGCAGGGCGCGTTCTTCTTGGCCTGCTCGAACATATCGCGGACGCGGCTCGCGCCGACGCCGACGAACATCTCGACGAAGTCCGAGCCGGAGATGGTGAAGAACGGCACGTTGGCTTCACCCGCGACAGCACGTGCGATCAGCGTCTTGCCGGTACCGGGAGGGCCAACCAGCAGCACGCCGCGCGGAATGCGGCCGCCGAGGCGCTGGAATTTGCCCGGGTCACGCAGAAACTCGACGATCTCCTGCAGGTCCTGCTTGGCCTCGTCGACACCGGCGACGTCCTCGAAGGTCACGCGGCCATGCGCCTCGGTCAGCATCTTGGCGCGCGACTTGCCGAAGCCCATCGCCTTGCCGGCGCCGCCCTGCATCTGCCGCGACAGGAAGATCCAGACGCCGATCAGCGCGATGAAGGGCAGCCATGAGACGAGCAGCGACACGAACCACGGCACGTTGTCGCCCGGCGGCTTGGCCGTGATCGAGACCTTGCCGTTGTACAGGCGGGTCACCAGCGTCGGATCGCTCGGCGCGTAGGTCTGGAACGACGAGCCGTTCTTGAAGGTGCCGTGGATCTCCGGACCCTGGATCACGACGTCGCGCACATTGCCCTGATCGACTTCGGTCAGGAGCTGCGAGAACGAGATGTCGGTCGATGACGCACGTTGACCGGGGTTCTGAAAGAGTGTGAACAGCGCCAATAGCAACAGGACAATAATGACCCAAAGGGCGAAATTGCGCAGATTGGCGTTCATCGATTTTCCTTCGTGGTCGCGCGGATCGCGGCCGTCTATCCTCGGACTCATCCCTGGGTAGCCACGAGGAATCCCCCGGTCAACCGCCACGTAATCTAGGTACCACCCGCACCAATGCCAAGGGAACCAGACAGGACTATTTATCGCATCCTAGCCCGATTCCCGCTCAAAAAATGGCGGAGTAAAGCGGCGCCGACGCAGGTGGTTAAGGGTCCTCGAAGGCGTTGCGCTGCATCAACTCCCGCGCCGCCGCCGCGGCGGTGCCGGCGTGATGCGGATCGCCTCTCTCGTCAGGCTTACCAGCGCACCAGCAAGCGTCTGTTTTAGCCGTCCTGGACCGGCCATACCACGATCTGCGGTCTCCGCAAGAGCCCGGTCCAGACGATCGAGCAGCGCCTCCGCCTTGCCGAGTTCCACCGGCCCTTCAGTCCCTACGCGGTTGATGGCGCGCATCAGCAGCCTCAGCCTGATTTCCGCCGGGAGTGCGACAAAGGCGCGCGGTGCGAAGCTGTTTCCAGCATCAGCCGGCTCGGCTGGTCCGCAGCTGGCTGCAAGCAGCGCGAGATATCGTTCGGCGCCGTCCGTCATCAGCTCGATCGCGGTATTGGCCCGTGCGAGCCGCGCCGCCAGCGTCGCCAGCGTCCGTGCATCGCCACCTTCGGCGGCGAGAGCCGGCATCAGGACGCGCAGGCGTGGCCGGGTGAAGGCCGGATCGCGATTGGTCGGATCGTCTGCAAACGGGACGCCGGCAGACTGGAGTGTCGCAACCAGCCGGGCCTTGGGAATCTCCAGCAACGGACGGGCCAGCTGCAGCCCGTCCCGCCGGCTGACCGGCGCCATCGCCGCGAGGCCAACGATGCCGCTGCCGCGCAGCAGCCGCATCAAGACCGTCTCGGCCTGGTCGTCACGGGTGTGAGCCGTGACCACGTGGCTGGCGCTGGCCCGGCGGGCCGCGCCTGCCAGCAGGCGGTATCTTGCCACACGTGCCGCTTCGGGAATCCCGGCTTCCGGCTTCTCGTCCCGCCATCGCAAGGTCCGGTGCAGAATGTCGAGCCGGCGCGCGGTCTCCTTCACCAGCCGCGCTTCACGCGCGGAGTCGCGCCGCAGACCGTGATCGACGGTGATGGCGACCAGGCGGGGACCGATCGGACGCGCCTCCCGCCAGCGGGCCGCCAGCCACATCAGCGCCATCGAGTCGGGCCCGCCCGAGACGGCGAGCACGAGCGCGGCTTCATCCGTGAACGGCGCGAACAGGCGCTCCGCTTCGGCGGCGGAGACAGGCAGATCGTCTTGTGAGCGTCCGTTCGACATGGCGTAGCAGAGACTACCCGCCCCGCCGATCTCACGCGAGAGCCCTACGCTCCCCGCGCACTCAGCACTTCACCCGCTTCTGCTCGCGGTCGACCGTGGCCTTCACGCCCGCAGCGGCGCGCGGATACTTGCGCGCAACTTCGCCGAAGGCCGCGCAGGCGGCCTCCTTCTCCTTCAACGCCGCCAGCGACTGGCCGAGGCGCAGCAGCGCATCCGGCGCTTTCGCCGTCTTCTCATGTTTCGTCGTCACGCTCAGGAACAACTCTGCCGCCTCGCGATACTGCTGGCGTTGGAAGAAGCTTTCGCCGAGCCAGTATTGCGCGTCGCCAATCATCGGATCGTTCGGATATTTCTGCGTGAAGTTGCGCATCGTCTGCTCGGCCAGCGCGTAGTCGCGACGCTGCATATAGCCAATGCCGAGGTCGTATTCGTCGCGCGGCGTCTGCGTCGGCGGCGCGGTCTCGAGTCCGCCCGGCGC
>JBARNF010000965.1:0-9709 GCA_049802835.1 Bradyrhizobium sp. | reverse complement strand
TCTGGATGTCGGCGATCAGGGCCCTGGTGGCGGCCGCACTGCGGCGCCTGAACTGAGCCATCAGCTTCGCCCGATCGCCTTCTGCGATGCCCGCAAGATAGGCCCGGCCGAGCGAGGTCAACTCCATCGGGACCTGCTGGCCGGCGACGATGCTGCGCAGCGTCGGGCGGGGATTGTAGCGAATGGATTCCAGGTACACCATCATGGTGCGATCGGCGGTCGCGAGACCGACATTGAGCCGGCGTCGCGTCGATTCGGCCCGCATCAGCGGACCAAGCACATTGAGCACCGGCGATCCCATTCGAACGGCGTGGCCGAAGCTGAGAACAGCCGCAGCGAGCCGGTAGCTTCGCTCGGCCCTGATGTCGTCGAGCATGCCGAACGCGACCAGCGTCTTGGTCAGGCGGCTGACCGTGGAGCGCGGCAGGCCGGTGCGCTCGGCGATCTCGCCATTGCCGAGCGTATCGACGCCCGGCCGAAAGGCACGCAGGATGTCGATGCCCCGCTCCAGCGAACGGTTGCCGTTTGCGCCGCCGGCATAATTTCTCGGTGCAGCCACCGCGTTGCCTCCTCGTTCCACTAAGTGGAATGAGGAGTATACCCTCTTTCGTGCCGGTCCGGTATAGAGGCAGACAAATAAGCAAGCGCAAAACATGCCGGGAGCACGAAACGCAATGTCTGACAGTCCAGTTGGGTAGCTCCGGCTTCGTCCGGTCCGTTGACGATGACCCGACGGACGGCCGGTATCGATCACCACATCGCTGATCACTTGGGCTCAAGCGGCCCGAGATGTCCGGCCGGTATCTACCGGCTGCCGGAACGTCGTGCCTCGCACGTGCGCAAGCAATGAAGACCGTCGCACACCCTCAATCCCGCTCAAAGACCGAGGCCTGCACATGACCTATCAGTTCATCGAATTCTCAGTTCATGCCGGCGTCGCAACCCTCGCGCTGAACCGGCCGGAGCGCCGCAATGCGATGAGCGACGCCATGCGTACGGAGTTCGTCTCGGCGCTGCAGACCGTCGCGAGCGACAAGGCGATCAAGGCCCTGGTGCTCACGGGCCGCGGCAGCGCATTCTGCGCGGGCGGCGACATCGCCGGAATGAAGCAGCGCCTGGAAGCTCCGCAGGGCGAGGTCGCGTTCAACGGCTGGAGCAGGCAGCAGGGCGTGCATCGGGCGCAAGCGTTGCTGTTGAACCTGCCCAAGCCGACGGTTGCTGCGGTCAACGGCCCCGCAGCCGGTCTCGGCGCCGACACCGCGCTTGCGTGCGATTTTCTGATTGGCTCGGAACGCTCGCAATTTGCGTGGTCCTATATCAAGCGCGGACTGATCCCGGATGGCGGCGGCCTCTACTTTCTCCCGCGCCGCGTCGGCCTTGCCAAGGCAAAGGAGCTGATCTTCACGGGGCGCATGGTCGAAGCCGGCGAGGCTCTTGCGCTCGGCATTCTCGACCGCGGGGTGCCGTCCGACGAGCTGCTGTCGGCCGCGCAGGGCTGGGCGGCCGAACTCGCGCAGGGCTCGCCGACGGCGCTCGCACTGGGCAAGAAAATTCTCAACGAAAGCTTCGAGCGCACGGCCCACGAGATCTTCGATCTCGGCAGCCAGGCACAAGCCATCTGCTACACCAGCGCCGAGCACCGCGAAGCGGTCACGGCGTTCCTCGCTCGCTCGTCCGCGAAGGAATGATCTCATGAACGCCATCGCACGGCTGATCCGGCCGCGGAGCATTGCCGTCATCGGTGCGTCGGCCGATCCGGGCAAGACCTCGGGGCGGCCGGTGTCATTCCTGCAGAAGCACGGCTTCGCGGGCGAGATCTACCCGGTCAATCCGAAGGTCGGCCGCATCGGCGATCTGGTTTGCTATGCGGACATTGCCGCGCTGCCAGCCGTGCCCGATGTCGGGATCGTGCTGCTGGGCGCGGAGCGCGCGCATCTGGCCGTGCGGGAACTCGCTCAGCGCGGGGTCGCCGCCGCGATCGTCCTGGCCAGCGGCTATGCCGAAAACGGCGAGCAGGGCGCGAGGCGACAGCGCGAGCTTCTGGAAGCTGCCGGCGCGATGCGCATTCTCGGCCCCAATACGATCGGCCTCGTCAATCTGACCGACAGCATCGTGCTGTCCGCTTCGGGCGCGCTGACGATGGATCATTTCCCGGCCGGTCCGGTCGGGCTCGTCTCGCAAAGCGGCGGCATTCTCGGTGCATTGCTCTCGCGCGCGGCGGCGCGCGGCATCGGGTTGTCGAAGCTCGTGTCCACCAGCAACGAAGCCGATCTCGAGCTGTCGGATTTCATCGAATATCTTGCGGCCGACGACGCAACCAAGGTGATCGCCTTGTATGTCGAAGCGATCCGGCATCCGGACCGTTTTCGCGAGGCGGTGCAAAAGGCGCGTCGCGCCGGCAAGCCGGTGGTGGCGTTCAAGATCGGCCGGTCGGAGGCGGGCGCGAAGGCGGCCGTCTCCCACACCGGCGCGCTGGCTGGTTCGGACCGCATGTACGACGCGCTGTTCCGGCAGCTCGGGGTCATCCGCGCCCGGACATTCGAGGAGCTGCTCGACATTCCCGCGGCGCTGGCTGCCGGGCGAAGTCTCGGCGGCAAGCGCGTGGCGATCCTGACGTCGACGGGCGGCGCTGGAACGATCGTCTCCGACAGCCTCGGCGTTGCCGGATTCGAGACGCCTGCGCCCGACGCGGAGACCGCGGCTCAGCTCAGGTCGCTGCAATCGGGCTTCCATGCCAACCTCGATCGCAATCCGATCGATCTGACGCTTGCCGGGCTGCAGCCGGAGATCCTGCGCGGCGCGATCCGCACCTTGCTCGCCAGCCCGTCCTATGACGCCCTGATCATCATCGCCGGATCCTCGGCGGTCGGCGCGCCCGCGCTGCTCGCCGATGCCATCCGTGACTGCCTGGCGACGTCCGACAAGCCCGTCATCGCCTATGTCAGCCCGCATGCGCCGGAGGTCGGCGCTGTGCTCACCGCACGTGGCGTGCCGGCCTATACGTCCGCGGAGAGCTGCGCGTCCGCGCTGTCCGGGCTGCTTCGGGCCGCCGAGTCGCCGCCGAGCGACGTCGCGCCACGCGCCGAGAACCAGGTCGACATCAGCGATCTCCCCACCGGCTTGCTCGACGAGGCGCAGGCCAAGGCGCTGTTCGCGCGGTTCGGCATTCCCGCGGTCGCGGAGCGGATCGTCGAGACTGCGGCGCAGGCCGAAGCGGCTGCACATGCGCTTGGCGCCAGGTTGGTGCTGAAGCTGCTGTCCGCCGAGATCACGCATAAGAGCGACGTCGGTGGCGTCGCCGTCAATCTGACGCCCGATACGATCGGCGACCGGCTGACCACGATGGCGATCGACGTGGAAGCTGCAACCGGCCGGCGGCCACAGCGCTTCCTCGTGCAGCAGATGGTGTCGGGCGGTACGGAGCTGATCCTGGGGTTGCATCGCGATCCGCTCGGCGCCGCGGTTCTGCTCGGCATGGGTGGTGTCACCGCGGAGCTCTTCAACGACACCACCCTGCGGCTGCTGCCGCCGACGGGCGGGCTGAGCCGGGCCGAGGCGCGTGCGATGTTGCATGACCTGATCACCTGGCCGCTGCTCGACGGATTTCGGGGACGTCCGAAAGCGGACGTGGAGGCGCTGGTCTCGGCGATCGTGGCGTTCTCGCTGATGGCGGCACAGCTCGGCGACCGCCTGGTCGAGGCCGAGATCAACCCCGTCTTCGTGCTGCCGGCAGGCCAGGGCGTGCGCGCCGCGGATGGCGTCGCGGTGCTGGCGCCGAGCGCCGTCTGAGCAGACTGCTCCTGCTCGCCGCGGCGCCCTGGAGGCCGCGACGAGAGCGAAACAATCCGACCATGGCCGAGAGACGTCGGTCCGTGGCCGGCAATCAAATAACCAAAATGGAGGATACGCATGTCGACGCTGGTTCATGCTGCGTCCGAAACGACAGGGGCTTCCACCAGGAAACTTCTGACCGTGTTGATCGGTCTCGCCATCATGGCGGCCATCGTCTTGGCGCCGGCGCCGGTCGGCCTCTCGCCGGCAGGCCAGCGCGTCATCGCGGTGATGACCTTCGTGGTGCTGATGTGGATCACCGAGGCGATCCCGTACGGCGTCAGCGCCGTCGCGCTGGTGCTGCTGCTGATCCTCGCACTCGGCTTCTCGCCGGCCGGAAGCGACCCCGGCACCATCCTTGGAACGGCAAAGGCCATACCGCTTGCGCTCAGCGGCTTTTCCAACGGCGGCTGGCTATTCGTTGCGGCAGGTCTGGCGATGGCCGCAGCGATCACGAGCACGGGGCTGGAGAAGCGCGTGGCCTATCTGATCTTGAGGCTGGTCGGCGCAAACACCCACGCCATCATGCTCGGCATCATTCTCACCGCCTTCGCGCTCACGTTCTTCATCCCCTCCGTGATCGCGCGGGCGGCAACCCTGGTTCCGATCGTGATCGGCCTGATCGAGGCATTCGGTCTGCCGCGCAACAGCCAGATCGGCAAGGCGATGCTTCTTCTCGCCGGCATCCTTCCATCGGTGACCGGCGTCGGCGTTCTCACCGGCGCGGCGCCCAATCCCGTGATGGTCAATTTCCTCACCGGCGCCGGTCAACCGCAGCTCGGCTACCTCGACTGGCTGATCGATCTGTTTCCCTACACGGTGGTGTTTTCCGCCGGCCTGTACGTCCTGGCCACGCGGCTGTTCAAGTTCGAGTTCTCGGAAATGCCCGGAGGCAGCGCCTACATCGCGGCCCGTCTCGCCGAGCTGGGGCCGATGTCCACGGCCGAGAAGAGGGCGTCGTTCATCATGACCCTGACGATCGTGCTTTGGGCGACGGACAAGATCCATCACGTCGAAGCGTCCGCCATTTCGGTGCTCTGCGTGCTGCTGCTGGTGCTGCCGGGCGTCGGGGTCACCACCTGCAACGATCTCTACAAACGGATCGACTGGAACTCGATTCTCCTGTTCGGTGCAGGAATTTCGATGGCTGAGATGTTGACCAGGACCGGCGGAGCGGCGTGGCTCGCCAAGGTCGCCTTCGTCGAGTCCGGAATGGGAGGCTTGTCGGTGACGGCGCTGGCCATCATGATCTACGTCGTCGTGTTCTTCGTGCGCTTCTGCTTCACGAGCATCACCTCGTGCCTCACCGCAATCACGCCCGCGATCATCGGCTTCCTGGTGTCTCTGCACAACCCGGATATCCCCATCACCGGGATCGTTCTTGGTGTTGCCCTCATAGCCCAATGCCTGGCGATCATTCCGGTGACGTCTGCTCCCGCCATGATCGCCTACGGTACCGGAGGCTTCACGACGCGGGACATGATGCGGCTCGGACTTCCGCTGGCCGTGATCATGTACGGCCTGATCGTGCTGTTCATGTTCTCGTACTGGCCGCTGGTGGGTCTCTGGAAGTGAAGGGGGACGTGGCACGATGATCTGTAGCTCGCGCCGAGCCGATAGAGGACGTTCAACATGAGAAGGATTTCGTTGATCGCGACCGGCTCGTGGCTGCTCGCCTTCGCATCACTTGCGCTGGCGCAGGCCCCAGTCAGGCTTCCGACCGTGGCCGCCGAGCGAGCCTTCTTCTATGCCGGCGGCCGCTACGTCGGGGAGCCCGGCAAGGAACTCATGCGGGGCCAGATGTACGTGGAGTATCTGGCGCCGAAGACGATCACGCAGAAATACCCGCTGGTCCTGATTCACGGCGCAATGCAGACGGCGACCAACTGGATGATGACTCCGGACGGCCGGGAGGGCTGGGCGGAGTATTTCCTCGAGCAAGGCTACGCCGTCTACTTGGTCGATCAACCCGCGCGTGGCCGTTCGGCCTGGCATCCGAACGTTGACGGCGCCTTGCGGAACTTCGCTGCCCCGCAGCTGGAGCGGCAATTTACAGCGTCCGAACGCTTCAACCAGTGGCCGCAGGCGAACAAGCACACGCAATGGCCAGGTTCGGGCGACGGAAAGGGGGGCATGGGCGATCCCATCTTCGATGCGTTCTATGCCACTCAGGTCGACTCGCTGGCGAGTGACGGGGAGACGCAGAGCCTGATGCAATCTGCTGGCGCCGCACTGCTCGACCGGATCGGTCCGGCGATCCTGCTGACCCATTCGCAGGCCGGGCCGCTCGGCTGGGCCATCGCGGAGGCGCGGCCGGCCCAGGTCAAGGCGATCGTCGCCGTCGAGCCAAGCGGTCCTCCGTTCGAGAACGCCGTGACCAGCACCAACAAGGCGAGAGCATGGGGCGTGACCGACATTCCCATGACCTACGATCCTCCGATCTCCGCCGCGTCCGAGCTACGCACCGTGAAGCAGCCGCAGCCCGATGCTCCCGATCTCACGGCTTGCATCCTGCAGGCGGAGCCGGCGCGAAGATTGAAAAACCTGATGGGGCGGCCGACACTCGTCGTCACCGCCGAAGCGTCCTACCACGCGGTGTACGACCAATGCACGGCGGGATATCTGGAGCAGGCCGGTGTCTCCGTCCAGACCATGCGGCTGGGGGATCGTGGCATCCACGGCAATGGCCACATGGTGATGCTCGAGCTCAACAATCTCGACATCGCGGCCGCATTGGCGGCCTGGTTGAGGGAGAACGTGAAATAGCGCCTGCCGCCGCCCCGGGTGGATCTGTCCGGCGACGACGATCGTCGCTGTGCTACGGCAGGTCCAGCCCGCTCTTCTGCATCGACGCCGTCGCAGCTGGTGACGTCAGATAGGCAAGAAATTTCTTTGCGACGTCCACGCTGGCCGCTTTGGACGACACGGCGGCTGACACGACGCTCTTCTTCTGCAGATCGTCGGGCAGCGGTCCAACGACAATGATTCCCGGCTCCAGCCGCAGCTCGCTGATCTGCTGGAGACCGAGCTCGACCTCGCCGCTGGCGATGGCTTCTCCAACGAACTTGCGGCCCAGGATGACGAGGCTCTTGCCCGCAACCTGGTCGGCGATGCCGAGCTTCTTGAGCAGGACATTGGCAACATACGTCCCGCTGGCTCCCTCGGAATAGCCGATCGACGTCGCATCGAGGAGCGCCTGGCGAAGCGCTGCTTCCGTCGAGATGTCCGGTAGCCTGTGCCCGGCTTTCACCGCAACGCCGATCTTGGACACGGCGACGTCCTTGCGCTCGACCGGGGCGAAGTATCCGCCCTTGATCAACTCGTCCATCCCGGTGTTGACCATGATCAGCACGTCGACATGCTCGCCGTTCTTCACACGGACCTGGCTGGCTTCGGGCGAATTGCCTGATGACGGTCCCCAGGACATCGTGATCCTGTGACCGGTCTCGCGCTCGAAGCTGCTCGCGATCTCTGTGAACGATCCTTTCAGGATGCCGGTGGTCAGGATCTTGAGCTCGTCGGCATCAGCCGTCGCCATTGGCATCGACAGCATCGCGATGCTCTGTGGCGACCAGATCTCATCTATCCGCATCAATATCGGCTCATCAATATGTTTGATTACTTGTCCGCCTCCGATCGGGCTTGACAAGCGTTACGGAGATTTCGTGTGCAATGGTTGGAGCGCAGGCATTTTCGAGGAGGCACACACGTGATTTGCCCGACGAGCGCGTTTTCCGGTCGCTTGCCGCATTAAGGCCACCGTGCGGGGTGGACGCCTCGTGCGCGAGCGAACAAAATAGTGCAGCACATTCAAGCTGATTTGGCCTGTCCAGATGCGGTACGAAAAATATTCATCTTTGCATTTTCCGAAATTTCTGCTTTCCTCTCGTCATCCCGCCTCATTGAAGAGGGGCGCTGCGCGAACGTCACGACGCGTTGGGGTGGGATGCGATGGCCGCGATGGGGCGCAGCGTGCTCGGCACGCCGACGTACGCCACGTTGCGGACGGTGAAGTCGCAGGGTCCTGGCCTCCCGACGCTGAGGTCCGCGCAACGCGTGAAACGCGTTGTCGCCACGGTGGCAAACAAGCCGGTCACCGGGGAGACTGCGTATAATTCGTAAAGCCGTCGCGCAGGGAGGGCCGGGTCGTCCGGCTGACCTGTGGTTCTGCCGCGTGCTTTTTTGCTGCACGCGGACCGCAGGCCTCAGCCGAGGCCTGGCCTTCCCTGCACCCTCTCGGTGAGAGGGGACGACGCTTAAGCATGACTCGGACGCGATCGCGCCGCGAGACGGTAGTGCCATGTCTGCAGCTCGCGCAACAAACTCAGTGTCGTCCCGGCGGACGCCGGGACCCATAACCACAGGCCGATGGTCGAGGCACGCGCGTCGACCCACCTGCGCTCACCACGCCGTCCTGTGGTCATGGATCCCGGGTCGCGCTTCGCTTGCCCGGGACGACAGAGGAGTGCGGCAGTTGCGAGCGGAGTTCATGCAATCGCGTTTTGGGAGCGGGCGTGAGAGAGCCTCTACTCGAGCATGAATTGCCACGGGTGTGCGAGCCGTGTCTTTCGTTCTCCGTCATTGCGAGCCAACGGGTCCGCGCGAATGCGCCGCCCGATGACAGGCTCCGCGAAGCAATCCAGGGCGGCACATGCCGCCCTGGATTGCTTCGGCGCAAGAGCGCCTTGCAATGACGGAGCACGGTCGATGGAGCTGATCGTGTCGTCACCCCACCATTCGCCCGCGTCCCTCCCAGAACCGCGCGCGCAGCACCTTCTTGTCGATCTTGCCGACGCCGGTCATGGGCAGCTCCTTGACGAACTGCACCTGCTTCGGCGCATGCGCCGCGCCCTTGCGCGCCTTCACCAGCGCGATCAGCGCGTCGGCATCGGGCGCTGCACCGGCGCGCGGCACCACGATCGCGGTGACGGCCTCGCCCCATTTGTCGTCGGGCACGCCGACCACGGCGCACATCGCGACATCGGCATGTTGCGTCAGGACATCCTCGATCTCGCGCGGGAAGATGTTGAAGCCGCCGGACACGATCATGTCCTTCTTGCGGTCGAGGATGTACAGGTAGCCGCGCTCGTCGCGGCGTGCGATGTCGCCGGTGTGCAGCCAGCCGTTCTTGAGCGTCTCGGCGGTGGTGTCAGGCCGCTTCCAGTACTCGGCCATCACATGGCTGGCGCGAACGCAGATTTCGCCGGCCTCGCCGGTGGCGACTTCCTGGTCGTCATTGTCGAGAATCTTGACCTGACAGGCGGCGATCGGGAATCCGCAGGACAGGAACAGCTCCGGCGTTTTGGGATCGTGGTCAGCCTTGCGCAGCACCGACACCGGATAGCATTCGGTCTGACCGTAAAGCTGCGAGAATACCGGCCCGATCCGCTCGATGCCTTCGACCAGCCGGCTCGGCGACATCGCGGACGCGCCATACAGCAAGAGTTCGAGCGAGGAGAGGTCGGTCTTGTCGAGCGAAGGATGATCCAGCATCACGTAGATCATCGTCGGCACGAACAGGGTAAAATTGATCTTCTCGCGTTCAATGGTCTTGAACACCGCCTCGGGGTCAAAACCTTTAAACATGTGCACGGTGCCGCCGCGCATCAGCGTCGGCAGCACCTTTGTGCCCGCGACGTGGCTGATCGGCGCCACCGTCAGGTAGCTCGGGTTGGCCGGAATTTCGAAATCGGCCAGGATCGCGGTGGCGAAACCGCTCTGCTGGCGGTGATGGCGCAATGCGCCCTTGGATTTACCGGTGGTGCCCCCGGTGTAGTTCAGCGTGGCGATATCGTCCGGGCCGGCGAAGTTGCGCGCGGTAGCGCTGCCTGCGCTTTCGATCGCCTGTAGCAGATCGGCGCCGTAATCGGCCGGACCG
>JBARNF010000964.1:0-2946 GCA_049802835.1 Bradyrhizobium sp. | reverse complement strand
CATCAACGAGATGCCGGAGATCGAGGTCGCCATCGTGCCATCGACCGAGAAGCCCTCGGGGGTCGGCGAGCCCGGGGTCCCGCCGCTCGGACCGGCCGTTGCCAATGCCATGGCCAGGCTCGGGCTGCCGCGACCGACGCAATTGCCGATTCGGCCAGGAGACGCGGCATGACGTTGGCAAAGGTTGGCGTTGCTGCGCTGCTCGCCGGCAGCTTGGCCGCGGTCGCTCTCGTCGGGTTCGCCGGTCCCGAGCGTGCCGATGCCGCTCCGGAGCCGGCCAACGTCGTGGCGGGGCTCAAGCCGGCGTCGGCTTTCACGGACATAAAGAACCGTGACCTGCGCGCCGTGGCGCTGTTCGAGGAGGCCGGCAAGGTGCTGCAGTCGCCGCGCTGCATGAATTGCCATCCGGCCGGCGATCGGCCGACGCAGACCGAGCGGATGATTCCGCACCAGCCGCTCGTGGTCCGCGGTGAAGCCGGCATGGGCGCTCCCGGCGGTCTCGCCTGTACGACCTGTCACCACGAGGCCAATTTCGACGCGGCCCGTGTGCCCGGCAATCCGAAGTGGCAGCTCGCGCCGATCGAGATGGCCTGGCAGGGCCGGTCGCTCGGCCAGATCTGCACCCAGATCAAGGATCCGAAGCTCAACGGCGGCAAGAGCATGGCCGAGCTGGTTCACCATATGGCCGAGGACGAGCTGGTCGGCTGGGGATGGAATCCGGGGGCGGGGCGCACGCCGGCCCCGGGCACCCAGAAGCAGTTCGGCGAGCTGATCAAGGCTTGGGTCGACGCCGGCGCCGCGTGCCCGAAGGGTTGACCGGATCGCGTTGCGGCGTCAGTCTGCTGAACGTCGGTCGGCTGCGCAACGCCGAGCGGTCCGGGCGCGCGGAATGAGCAGGCAGTTTGCCAGCTCATTGCGAACTGGTGCGATTTTTGCTCTTGGCAAGTCGCGATCGAGGGGTTAAAGAACCGTCCTCCGAGCGAGCTGGCTTTTGCTGGCACGCTCGTGCGTGCATTCCGAAAGTTGAGAGGGGGCCACTTTCCTTTTGAGGATATCCGCTTTGGATGACTCGGAAGGAAGAAGGACCTTTCTGCTCTCGAAAATGCCGCAGGGGAGGTCGGTTCGCCGATCACCCCGATCCTGTCCGAGACTGCAGGCGCCGGCGCGGAAATCCAATTTCCTCAACGGCTTAATCATACGGCCTGCATAGACGGGTGAAGACCGGATTTCGGCATCTCCGCAGCGTTCGTCGCGGTGGAATGCGTGTTTGGTTCGAACCTCGACACTCCCTGGGCCGAGAGGCCTTCGGAAGGGCAGGCTATTCATCGTCGCGCTGCCTGACGTGTCCTTGGGGTCATTGTGTCCAGAGGTCGGGTTTGGCGGGGCGGCGGGTTTAACCCGGCGGTCCCGCTTTCGGGCGAAGGCCGCCAACCGGAGAGAGCTTGCTGTGGAACGAGCGGCAAAGAAAGAGGCGGTCGAGGAGCTGCACGAGGTCTTCAAGACCACGGGCGTCGCGGTCGTCGCTCACTATTCCGGCCTCACCGTGGCCCAGATGCAGAAGCTGCGTACGCAGATGAGGCAGGCTGGCGCGACCGTGAAGGTCTCGAAGAACCGTCTCGCCAAAATTGCTCTTGAAGGCACGGACGTCGTCGGCATCGGTCCCCTGTTGAAGGGGCCGACCGTGATCGCAACTTCGAACGATCCTGTCGCGGCGCCCAAGGTTGCCATGGAATTCGCCAAGGCGAACGAAAAGTTCGTCATCCTCGGCGGTTCGATGGGTAAAACCGTCCTGAATGTCGACAGCGTCAAGGCACTCGCCTCGCTGCCGTCGCTGGACGAACTGCGCGGCAAGCTCGTCGGCCTGATCCAGGCTCCGGCGACCAAGCTCGCTCAGCTCGCCAATGCGCCCGCTGCCAAGGTGGCGCGCGTCATTCAGGCTCATGCCTCAAAGGGCGAAGCGGCCTGACGCCCTTCGCAAACACTCACAACCTGGTTTCGAACCGAACCACACTGTTAAGGAAGTATATCAATGGCTGACCTGCAAAAGATCGTCGACGACCTCTCGAGCCTGACCGTTCTCGAGGCTGCCGAGCTCGCCAAGCTGCTGGAAGAGAAGTGGGGCGTGTCCGCCGCTGCCGCCGTCGCGGTGGCCGGCCCGGCTGCCGCCGCTGCTGCTCCGGTCGAGGAGAAGACCGAGTTCTCCGTTGTCCTGGCCGCGGCCGGCGACAAGAAGATCGAGGTCATCAAGGAAGTCCGCGCCATCACCGGCCTGGGCCTGAAGGAAGCCAAGGACCTGGTCGAGGGCGCTCCGAAGCCGGTCAAGGAAGGCGTCAACAAGGACGAGGCCGAGAAGATCAAGGCGCAGCTCGAGAAGGCTGGCGCCAAAGTCGAGCTCAAGTAATCGAAAGATTGCCTGAGCGGAACCCGCCGCAGCCGTGCTGCGAGCGTGGGGTACTCAGAATATATGATGATCGGGCGGTAACATCGCCCGGTCATCATCGGGAAGAGGAGTTTTGCAGGGGTGTCGGGTTCGCTCGGAACTGCTGCAAAAGGCGTGCAACGGGATCGCCCGTTGTGGGTCGAACACGAAAAAGTGTGGAGACCGTGGGGCTTCCCCCTCGAATCTCGGTTGCCGTCGGCCCATATTGGGTGGACAGCGCGAAAAGCCGGTTGATCGGGGGAGTCGCGTCTCCGTCCGTGGGCCGTTGGGAGATAGGCAATTTCGGGCTTTTGCAGTCCGTGACGAGATGGTTCTGACGAGCGGGTGCGTCCTCGCGCCTCGCGCGTCGTTTTGCGTTTTGGCGGTTTGAAGAACAGATCTGGGACGTTTCCGTTCCACGATTCGGGCTTCCGGCCTTTGAAATGGATCGAAATTCAACCCGAAGGGGCGGTGGCAGCCGCTGTTTCGGAAGGTTCGCCCCTCCGGGCGACGAAATGAGAGGCCAC
>JBARNF010000963.1:0-2240 GCA_049802835.1 Bradyrhizobium sp. | reverse complement strand
TCCCCTCCTCTGGCTGAGCAGGATTGGTCGAGACACTCCGCGTTTGCCCGAGGCGGTGAGGTGACGGGTCAGCTCGAAGCGTTGGCCATGCTCATACTTTAGGAGCACGGCGGAAATGCGCAATGGTCCGCGCCCAGGCGCGGCAATATGGCGACCGCCCGGCGGCGAGCGGCCAAACCATTTTTATGGTGAATCGATCGTTAACGGGTTCGGCCCGGAACGGCGAAAAGAATGCGGCCCAGGCGCGGCAGACGGGCGCCGTACGGGCGCAATTCCGCCGTATTTTCCACTGGTTAGGGCTCAAAGTGAGGCTTTCCTGCAACAGCTCCGCGGTAAGCGACGCGGCGAGCCTCGGATGCCTGGATTGGCTGCCGGGTTTTCGTTACACCTAAAGATGCGGACGTGCACTCCGTGCGGCAAGAAGAAGGGTGAGGCACTATGACACCGAGAGGGCTGATCTTAGTTGTCGTGGGGCTGATGCTTGGCGGCTGCATGCAGGCGACGCTCGAGCCGGCGTCCGAGGCCACGCTGAAGCCGCGCGACAAGGAGCTGCTGGCGAACGCTCCCTATGCCAAGGCGTCGATCCCCGAGGCCTACCGGCGGCACATCGTGGATTACCACCGCAAGGAGGCGCCCGGCACGATCGTGGTCGATACCGACGCGCGCTACCTCTATTTCGTGCTGGCGAACAGGAAGGCGATTCGCTACGGCGTCACCGTCGGCGAGGAAGCGCTGGCGTGGACCGGCGTGGCCAAGGTCGGCCACATGGCCGAATGGCCGAATTGGGTGCCGACCGCCGAGATCAAGAAGCGCATGGATGTCCCGAATTTCGTCAATGGCGGGCCGCACAATCCGCTCGGCGCCCGCGCGCTCTATCTCTACGAGGGCAACAAGGACACCCTGTTCCGCATCCACGGAACGAATCAGCCGGAATACATCGGGTCGGCGATCTCCTCGGGCTGCATCCGCATGACCAACGAGGACGTCATCGATCTCTACAGCCGCGTGAAGATGGGCAGCACCGTCGTGGTGCTCGCGCCCGGCGCGGGCGGGTCGCCCTATAACTCGCGCATGGCGGAGATGCGCAGCAACTGAGCGGCAGCCATTCTGCTGGTTTCAAGTTCGAATCGAAATGCCCGCGCCTGTCGCGGGCATTTCTTTTTTGCAGGCATCGGCCGGACCATGCGCTAGAGTCTGATCCACCTAAGATGAAGCATATCCGGCGTTTCGGATGTAGTTGGCGCATTCCTGCGGAGGGAAGGCGTCGAGCAGGGTTCCGATGCGCCGCCATGTGGCTTCCACGGTCCGCTCGGCGGCTCTTCGCAGCAGCGTCTTGAGCTTTGCGAAGACCTGCTCGATCGGATTGAGATCGGGACTGTAGGGCGGCAGGAAGAAGAGTTTGGCGCCGGCGGCGCGGATGGCGCGACGGACGGCCTTTCCCTTATGGCTGCCGAGATTGTCGATGATGACGATGTCGCCGGGCTTGAGCGTCGGCACGAGGCTCTGTTCGACATAGGCGAGGAAGCTCTCGCCGTTGATCGGCCCGTCGATGACGCAGGGCGCCTCGATCCGATCGCAGCGCAATGCGGCGAGGAAGGTCAAGGTTCGCCAGTGCCCTTGCGGCACCTTGGCCAGCAGCTTCTCGCCCCGTGGCGCCCATCCGCGCAGGCGCGTCATGTTGGTCTTGGCCCAGGTCTCGTCGATGAAGACCAGGCGCGCCGGATCAAGTCGATCCTGATAGGTCTTCCAGCGCTCACGCTTGCGCGCCACGTCGGGGCGATCCTGCTCGGTGGCGAACAGAGTTTTTTTTGAAGCTGAGGCCGGCGTCGTGCACGATGCGCCAGACCGAGCCGTAGCTCGTCGTCACGCCGCGCTCGCGCAGCTCGCTCACCAGCGCCCGTAAAGTCAGGTCCGGGACCGCCTCGAGCCGCGCCAAGAGCCAGTCGCGCTCGCCCGCCAGCGAGCGTGGCTGCCGCCGACCCGTCGGAGTGGCGGCAGGGCTGCCGGTCGCGCGGAAGCGCTGCGCCCACCGCACCACGCTGGCCACGCCAACATCGAAGATTGCGGCCGCCTCCCGGCAGCTCGCCCCCGCCAGAACAGCCGCCACCACACGCTCGCGAAGATCGAGGGAATAAGCTCTGGCCATCGATGCTGGCCTCCAACCCAGCCAGCATCTTGAATCAGAACTCGCCCGATTTGGGAATCCCCAATCGATTCAAACCCACTGAATCAGACTCTAG
>JBARNF010000962.1:0-2491 GCA_049802835.1 Bradyrhizobium sp. | reverse complement strand
GAGCTACCATCTGTTATCTCACCGCCGTGGCGGGCTGGATGATGCTGTTCCGACTTGCGCGGTATGCGACCGCTATCGAAGTGATCGGATCGTTCGTCTTGGCGATGGCCACGGTGAGTCTCTCTCTCCGTTTTCGCATATGGCCTTGGTTTGCGCCCCTCGCTCCCGTCTTTGCGCTCGTATTCGCGCTGACCTCCTATCCGGATTGGGGAAGAGGCTCATTCACGAAGTCGATTCTCGAGTTTCACTCACCTCCGATCAAGCCGGGAACTTTGGTGCTGTTTATCGATGTACCCGAAGACACTAACCAGCTCAGCTACCTGGCCGCTGCAATTGGCCCCCATGCCATCTACGCCCAGCCAACCAACCGGTTGATCGAGCCCGGCGACGGCACGGGTCTCTCCCAACGCATAAAGGTTGCGATCGCCACCGCCGCGAACATTGCGGTGTTTTCCTTTCGCCATAGGGGGACGAAATTCAGGGATGACGCGCTTCGACGTGTGGGGCTTTGTCCTTCTGAGGATGACGTTCCGGTTCATGGGTCGATGGCGCCACCTGGAATTATTGTTTTTGTGATAGCTCGACCGTGTTGAGGATGGGGATTCGTATTTTGTCGCGCGTCAATCAGAGAAGACTACCACTCGCCGCGGTCTTCCACGTCGCCGCAATCGGTCTCACCGCCGGGGCCGCCTTGCTCTTCTGCGCCTCGACCGCGCTGCTGAACTACACGGCGGCGACCTTCTCCCCGGACAGCTGGAGCTATCTCGACATCGCCAATTCTTTCTTCAATGATTTCTATCGCGTCACCACCATCCGGCAGCTCGTCTATGATTCGGACTACGCGGTCGCCTTCCCGCCAGCCTTCCCGTTTCTGATCGCGGTCTGGAACGGCCTCTTCCACAGCGGCATCTATGCCGGATACTGGCTGAACATGCTGATCATGCTCGCGACCCTCGGCGCCCTCGCGGGCTTGTCGCAGCAGGTCGTGTTCGACGATTCCCGCGACCTGAAGTCACGTTGCCACTCGGTCCTGCTCGGTTTCGGTCTGTGGAGCGTCCTCGTCGCGAATCCCTTCTACTTCAGCGAGGTGATTTCCGCCCGCGCGATTCCGCTGACGCTTCTCATCGCGCTCGCTCTCCTGAGCTGCCTCCTGTGGGAAGGGTCGAGCCTGCTGCGCTGGTGCGCCGCCGGCGCGCTCGCCGGGCTCGCCTGCCTGACGCGATTCGACTTCCTGATCGCGGGGCTGTGCCTGGGCGCTCTCGTCGCCGCCGTCCCGACCTTCCGCCTCGACCGCTCCGTCGTCCTCGGCGCGGCCTGCTACTATGTGTCCTTTCTCGCCGCGCTTTCTCCCTGGATCATCCACTCGATCACACGGTTCGGCACCGCCTACGCCTCGGAGAACGTCGTGGTCGCGCTGGCGACGCAGCCGCAGCACATCGCGATCTTCGTTCCCGGCTTCATCGAGACGGCGCGCGACAATTTCGCCGCCTATGCGCAGAAGCTCGCCGGCAATATCGGCGCGGCATGGCAGGCGATCCTGATCGTGTTCGCGCAAAGCCGGATCTACGAGCTGGTCCTGGTGGCCGCCGCGCTGACGCTCGCCCTGTTCCCCTCGCTTCCGTCCGAGAAGAAGCGGCGCGCGCTCAGGTCCATCCTGTTGTTCTGTTTCGCGGTCGCCACCAGCATCGCCGGCTACGTGATGACGGGATACATGGATCACCGCTACTTCGTGACGACGCTGTTCCTGCTGTTCCTGTGGCTGACCTTCTTCGTCGCGGCGCGCGCAGAGCCGAGGGCGCTGGCAGGCACCTTGATCGCAGTGCTCGCGTTGTGCTTGTGGCAGGTTTCCTCCGGCTGGAAGCAGGCCCGCCCGTTGTGGAAGCAGGCGCGCGCCGCCGGCCTCGCTTCGCAAAAGGATCCTCCGCCCGGTCTCCTGTGGGCCGCACGGTGCCTGCCTCGCGACGCACGGGTGATGATGTCGGGCCCGGCCGGATGGACCTTCGGACCCTACACCGGGATCACCACGGTCCTTCATCTCCTGAATTGGGACTCGCTGTCGCCGAAGCACCGCATCTTCTTCCTCGCCAAATATCGCGTCACCCACCTGTTCGGCCACGGCGCGCTCGCGAAGGACTTTCCCGATCTGTTCGATGCGGTTCCCTGCGAGGGATTCGAGCTCTACCGTTTCCGCGCCGAGGCCCTGCCGCGGCCGGTGAAGGTCGTGCCGGAGACGGGCCCGTGGCCGCCGGGGACGAACACGCAGCCTATGCTTCCGCCCGGAGCGGCCGGCGCCGCCCCGGTTGCGGAGAATCGCATCATCCGATTTGCGCAAGGCGCATTCGCGACCAGGCCGGAGCCGGGCGACGTGATCGAGTACTCGTTCCTGGTCCGCCGCGTCATCATCGCAGTGACGACGCAGGGGTCCTCGCATTTTCTGCTGCTCGATGGGCCGGCGCCGGCGCGCCATCGCCCGGACGGCGCGGTCGACTAC
>JBARNF010000961.1:0-9063 GCA_049802835.1 Bradyrhizobium sp. | reverse complement strand
AAGCTCGCCGCGCTGCAGGGTGCCGAGATCAACGAGGCCAAGAAGGCGCTGGCCGATGCCGCCACCACCCTGCTGCATGGCGAAGAGGCTGCGCGCACCGCGGCCGAGACAGCGCGCCGCACCTTCGAGGAAGGCGCCATCGCCGAGAACCTGCCGACGGTCGAGGTGACCAAGGCCGAGCTCGACGCAGGCCTTGGCGTGCTCACGGCTTTCGTCAAGGCTGGCCTCGTCGCGTCGAACGGCGAGGCGCGGCGCCAGATCAAGGGCGGTGGCCTGCGCGTCAACGACGTCGCGGTGACCGACGAGAAGATGGCGCTGACACCTGCGGAGCTGACGAACGAAGGCGTGATCAAGCTGTCGATGGGCAAGAAGCGCCACGTGCTGGTCAAGCCCGCATAGGCTCATTCGCTTTTGGCCGCTTGTCAGGGACCGCCGAAAGGCGCTCCCTTTCGGCCATGACGATCAGCGCGCCGCAAGAGCCTGCGCAAGCCGAGGAAACGCCAACCGCCTCGCCACCACCGAAGGCGGCGCGAACGGCATTCGTGGTGCTCGGTCTCTGCTTTGCGCTCTCCGTGCTTGGCCGCGGGCTCGGCGAGAGCTTCACCGTCTTTCTCAAACCGATCTCCGACAGCTTTGGCTGGGACCGCGCCGAGGTGGTCTCGATCTATTCGCTGACGGCGCTGGCCGGCGGTCTCGCCGCGCCGCTGATCGGCCGGCTGTTCGACCATTCCGGCCCGCGCGCCGTCTATGCGCTCGGGCTTTTGCTGCTGGGTGCAGCGTTCACCTCCGCCGCCCATGCCCAGGCGCTGTGGCAATTCCAGCTCAGCCTCGGCCTGTGCGTCGGCATCGGCATCGCGCTGATCGGCAACGTGCCGAACTCGATCCTGCTGGGGCGCTGGTACGGGGCGAAGCTGCCGACCGCGATGGCCGTGATCTATTCTGCGACCGGCGCCGGCGTGCTGCTGCTGCTGCCGGGCTCGCAGCTGCTGATCGACGCCATCGGCTGGCGCGGCGCCTATCAGCTGTTCGGCGCCGCGGCATTCATCCTGCTGGTGCCGCTGGCGCTGCTGCCCTGGCGGCTGTTTGCCGCCGGCGCGCCGCATGTCGTTACGCCCGTCGCCAACGAGCTCGCGGACGATGTCTGGACCTTGTCACGCGCGCTGCGCCACCACGCCTTCTGGGCGCTGTTCTCGACCTTCTTCTTCACCGCGATCGGCATGTACGCGATCGCGCCGCAGGTCGTCGCCTATCTGATCGATGCCGGCTTTCCGCCACTGCAGGCCGCCACCGCCTGGGGCTTCTCAGGCATCGTGCTGCTGTTCGGCATGCTCGGCGTGTCCTGGCTCGACGGGCTGATCGGGCGGCGGCCGTCGGTGCTGTTCTCCTACGCAGTGTCGATCGCGGGCATCCTGATGCTGTGGGCGCTGCAATATGCGCCCAACGTCTGGCTGCTCACCGGCTTCGTCGTCTGCTTCGGCAGCATGATCGGCTCGCGCGGCCCGCTGCTGTCGGCAACCGCCATGAAGATCTTCCGCGGCAAGCGGCTCGGCACCATCTACGGCGCGATCACCATCGGGGCCGGGCTCGGCTCGGCGCTGGGCTCATGGAGCGGCGGCGTCATCCACGACCTCACGCACGGCTACGACGCGGTGATCCTGCTCGCGCTCATCAGCGTCATCATCGGCATGATTCCGTTCCTGGTGGTGCCGGCGCTGCGGCAATGACCGGGTGGCGCAGGACTCAATTGTTCGGCGGCAGATCCGCCGGCGGATAGGGCTGCTTGCCGGTGTTGAAATCCATGATCTTGCGCGTCACGCCCGGCAGCATCGCCGAGATCGGATTGATGCGCACCACCGGCTGGCTCGGCGTGCCGACGACCTCATAGGTCACGCCGAACAGGCCCTCATTACTGCCGCCGAGGAACAGGCCGACGATCGGAATCTGGTTGAACATGTTGTTCAGCCCGTACAGCGGCACGATCGTGCCCGAGGCCCGGACCTGGTTCGCGTTATAGTCGATGCTGCCCTCGATGGTGAGGCCGAGTGTCGGTCCCTTGACGATGCCTTCCCTGAACGAGAGCAGCCCGTTCTGCCGCGTGAACTCCGCGCGCAGCATGGTGAAGGCGATGCCTTGCGAAGCGCCCTGCACGGCGCCGGAGGCGGCGCGGTCCAGCGCCTGCTCGCCCCTGACCGTGAAGTTGCGAACGATCGCCAGCCCCTCTTTGGGACCCGGATCGGCCGTCGGCGGCTCCATCGCCAGCTCCAACTCGCCGCCGGCCATCTTCGAATAGGTATCGGAGAAACGCAGCAGCGCGCCGGCGTCGCTGGTCACGAGAAAGATCACCTCGCGTCCCTGACGGCGCACGCGCGGATCTGAGCTGGGCGCCTCGCGTCCGACGCGAAGGTCGGCCGTGACGGGCGTATCGCGGCCGACCTTGCCGCTGAGATTGAAGCTCTTGAAGGCGCCGCCGCGCCTGGAGAGCTTGGCGTCGACGCCGCGCAGTGCCTCGCCGTTGAACCCGGCGACGGCGCCGAGCTTGACCTCGGCGTCGAAGTCGAGGTTCGATCGCGCCTTGTTCTTTTCGGCATCCTTGGTGGTGCCTGATATCGCCGACTTGAGGAAGCCGCGCCCGTCGAACACGTCGCCGCGCATCGACAGCTTCAACACGCCGTCCGGGCCGCGCTCGGCCTTCAGCTGCGTCTTGTCGCCTTCGGACGGCGAATAGGTCGGGAAGTTTGCATTCAACAGGTCGCCGTTCTGGTCGACCTCGAGCGAGCCCTTGATCGCGACGCCACCGCCCTCGATGTTGATATCCTCGAACCGCGTCGATTGCTGCTTCGCGACGACGTTGAAGGTCGCCTTCCCCGCCTTGCCCGGAGTCTTGACCCAGCCCGGCAGCAGATTGTCGAGACGAAGCTGGGTCAGATCGGCCTCGACGCCGATCCGGCTGTCGCGATCGCTGGAGCCGGCGATCTTGCCGTTGAGCTTGAGCGGGACGTTGCCGGTGATGGCGGTGCCGAGATCCATGCCGAGCCGCGCCCGGCTGGCGTCGTCGAGGATCGCCTGCATCTTGATGTCGGCATCGCCCTCGGCCGGCTTGCGATAGTCGAGCGTCGCGGGCTGGCCGTTGATCTTGACGTCGCCCTTCACCTGATAGCCGGCATTGTTGGCCACGATCTTGAGCGTATTGGCCTCGAGCTTCTGGCTCATCACCAGCTTGTCGGCGGCAAAGCCGTTAAGGTCGGCACTCACCGCATAGTTGGTCTCGGCCTTGGTCAGCTCGCCCTTGACCGGCATCGCAAGATTGACGCTGGCCTGGAACGTGCCCTTGGTCTGATTGGGATCGATCGGCATCGACGACAGATCGTTGAGCCGGTCGGAGGCGAGGATCTCGGCGGCGGCCGCGACCTGGCCGTCGACGCGCATGCGTACCCGTGACGGCGACGGCTTCGGCGCCATGTCCGGCACCTCGAACACCACATCGGAGAAGTTAAGCTTGCGGCCCGCCGGCGTGTCGGCAACACCCTGCCCGATCGTGACCGTCGCGGTGCGTCCGGTGACATGCACCTTCATGTCGGCATCGCGGACCGACGGCAGGCCGTCGACCGGATGCACGGTGACATTGGCCGCCACGATGTTGACGTCGAGCCCGTCGTCGGGAATCGGCGGCCCCTTGCGCGGCAGGTTGCGCGTCGGCGAATTGACGGCGACGTCGATGCGCTGCACCGAGGCGCGCTCGATGCGCTCGATGATCCAGGCCCGCACCTCCGGCACGATCAGTGCCGGCCATATCCGCTTCAGGGCGAGCGCCGGCATCGGCGTCGCGGCGAAGCCGAGCTTCAGCCGTGGCTCGCCGGCATAGTCGATGCTGCCGGTCCCGGCCACGCCGATCTCGCCGTTGGACACCTCGGCCTGCGTCAGCAGCACGCGCTTGCCTTCGGTGTCGAAGCGCATGTTGATCGAGATGCGGTTGAAGATCAGCGGCGCCTCGTTCTCGATCGCGCCGAGCAGGATGGTGCCGCCGCTCAGGCCCAGCCGCCAGTCGTTGACGGAATCGTTCGGCGGCTCGAGGTTGGCGTTCAGCGTGACACGGTTGGCGCCGGAGACGATCTTGAATGGCGCGACCAGCACGCGGCGGCCGGCGTCCCACTCCATGGTCAGCTCGGCGGAGTCGATCGCCATCGGATAGTCGGGCGTATCGGTATCGATGATGCTGCCGGCACCGATATTGATCTTGCCGCGCAGAAAGGTCGGCACTCCGTCGCGGCCGAGCTCACCCTTGACCTCGCCGGTGAGCGGCAGGTCTGCCATGTAGGTCAGATCCTTCAGCCGCAACGCGAGCAGGATGTTGCTGGTGGAGACCTTGTCGGCCTTGATGTCGATCGTGCGCACACCATTGGCCTGCGGCCCCACCAGCATCCGCAGCGACCACGGCTTGGCGCCCTCCTCGCCGAAGCTCAGCGCCACGCCGCCGCCAGACGGCCGGCGCAGGCTGAGGCTGATGTTCTCGAATGTCCATTTGTTGCCGCGCTGCTGGTCGTCGACGATCAGCACGCCGTTCTTGAGACCGATCTCGTTCAGGTTCTGGCCGTCGAGCCCGGTCAGGCTCAGGCTGTCGAGCCAGTCGAGCCCGGCCAGCAGTCCGTTCGGGGCGCCGACCGGCACGGTCGTCCCGGCGGGGGCCGTCACAACCGGCGCGGTTGGCGGCGAACTGCCTTGCGCTCCTGCGGGTGCCGGCGCGGCGGCCGACCCGGGCCGCGGAAAGGTCGGCGGCAGGCCAGCATCGCGCTTGGACGCCACACCGGTGGCCAGCGGCTTGTTGCTGGAACCGGTCGAGACGGTGACGGTGCCGTCCGGCGTTATCCGGATCGCAAGCTCGGCGTCGACCAGCTTGAGGCTCTCCGCCCGCAACTGGCCCATCATCAGCGCAACGCCGGACAGCCGCACCTCGGCCTTCGGCGCGCTCGCAACGACCGCATGATCCTGATCGCGAACGACGACATCGCGGACCCGCACTGCAATGTGGATTCGGCCCGCGCGCTCGATCTGGGTGCCGCCGACCTCGACCGTATTGCCGTGCCCGATATTGTCCTCGATCGCAGCTGCAAGCCACGGCGTCGCCAGATCGAGACTGATCGGCCCGGCGCCGAGCCGCAGCCACAGGCCGGCGAAACCGACGGACAGGATCAGCGCCAGCAACGTCAGCGTCACCACGACCCGCTTCACCCAGCGCCGGCCTGGCGTGCGTGGACGCAGGCCGTCCGCCGTTCCGAGCAAGGCGGAATCGGAGCGCGCCAGCAGACGGCGGGCGCGCTGCCCGTCGACCTCGTCGTGTTCGGCGGCGTCCTCCTGCTGGTGGGCCATATCCCAGCCGGCGTCATCCCATTGTTGGCCCTGGGTGTCCGCTTGCAGATGGGGCCGGTGGGGTGATGTCTGTCTTGCCATTGCCTCTCGGTGCTGGCCCCTGGTGTCCGATACGTTGGTGCCAACCTGGCTTGGGCCAGATTGGTCTCCGGTGTGGCCTCGCCCGTTCACGACCATGCGCGCTTACTGGCCGGCATTGCCCGCCGCCGTTCCCCGTCGATCGCACCCCGCTTCGACCGGCGCTGTCGACATATCTGCGACGCGGGGCGGACGACGCGTATAGCCCTTGCCACTATACCCTGCCGCCGTCAGGTTTGCCCACCTGCTCGTGCCAGCGGACCGGCGCCTCCCCACGGCCGATCGAAGTTCTGGCGGGGACGTCTGATCCGGAGACGGTACGAGAATCGTCATTGCACTGGTACTCACGAATGCTGGTACCCGTGATTTACGGAACGTCGCAAGAGGCGTCGCCCCCGCGCGCATCGCAGCACAGATGCCAGATCGATCCCGGGACACCGGACAAGAACCGAGACAGTGTCATGATTGAGCCGCCGAAAGCGACGAAAGGAAGGCGTATGTCAAAGGAATCACGAAAGAAATCCTCTAACCCGTCGTCGTACGGGACGGCCGCCGGGAACCGGCCGTCCATCGCGGCCAAGAAGACGACCGCGACCAAGGTATCGGCCAAACGTGCAACGACGATGGCCGCCAAGAAGACCGCCGCCAAGACGAAGGCCGAGACCAGCACCAAGACCAGCAGCAAGGCCGGAGCCGCGGCTGCAAAGTCCGTAACCGGCAAGCCCAAAGCCGTCACACCGGCCAAACCGGCCGCGCCCGCCGCTGGCGGAACCGGGCTCGCCGCGGGCGCCAAGGCCCCCGCCTTCCGGCTGCCACGCGACGGCGGCGGAACCGTTTCGCTGGCCGACCATGCCGGCCGGAAGCTCGTGCTGTTCTTCTATCCCAAGGCCAACACCCCCGGCTGCACCAAGGAGGCGATCGACTTCACCCGCCTCTCCAAGGAGTTCGCGGCGGCCGGCACGGCAGTGCTCGGCGTGTCAGCCGATTCGGTGAAGGCGCAGGACAGCTTTCGCGACAAGCATGATCTCGCCGTTCCCCTCATCTCGGACGAGACACATGAGATGCTGGAGGCCTACGGCGCCTGGGGCGAGAAATCGCTCTACGGCCGCAAATTCCTCGGCATCATCAGGAGCACCGTGCTGATCGGCGCCGATGGCCGGGTTGCCAAGGTCTGGCGCAACGTCAAGGTCGACGGCCATGCCGACGCGGTGCTGGCGGCGGCCCGGGATCTCTAGAACACGAGAAATGACGTTGGGGAAAAATTAACCATGCCCGGGTCAAATCCCTCCCGTAAATGACGCCGTGACGAACGTATGTTCCGATCGGCGCGGGAGTGCCGATGTCGCATCGTTCCGGCCAGTACGCCGAATATCCCCAGCACCATGCTCATGACCGCGGGCACGCCTTGCATCAGAGGCGGGCTCCGGTCAGCCATCCGGCGCCCACTGCCGCAGCCTCGCAGAGCGACTACACGCTGGTGCACGCCGGCAAGCAGGTTCGCATCGGCCCGATCGTGTTCTGGATCGTGGTCGGCACCGTCACCTTGCTCGGCCTGTGGTCGGCGGCGACCGCCACCTATTTCGCGTTCCGCGACGACGTCCTGACCCGGCTGATCGCGCGCCAGGCCGAGATGCAATACGCCTATGAGGACCGCATCGCCGAGCTGCGCGCCAAGGTCGACCGCGCCACCAGCCGGCAGCTGCTCGACCAGGAGCAGTTCGATCAGAAGCTCGACCAGATCCTGAAGCGCCAGACGGCGCTCGAAGGCCGCGCCACCGCGCTCGGCAGCATGCCCGATGTGACCGGCTCGATTCGCCTGCCGGCGCGTGCACCGGCCGCGACCGAAGCGCCCGCGACCCCGGCCACGCCCAAACCCTCGCCGATCAGCGACACCGTGATCTTCACCGCGCCGCCCGACCGCGAGGCCCGGCTCGAATCGCGCAGCCCGGTCATGGCCAACGCGCAACCCAACCAGTTCGCCAAGCTCGCCGGCGTCGACAACGTGCTGACGCGGCTGACGCGCTCGCTCGACCAGGTCGAGGCACGGCAGATCGCGATGCTGTCGTCAGCAGAAGAAACGATGGAATCGAAGCTGCGCCGCATGCGTGGCGTGATCACCGATCTCGGTCTCGACATGGCCCAGCTCGAAGCTGCGGCGCCCAAGGGCGGGATGGGCGGACCATTCGTGCCGGTGAAGCTCGGCGCCGAGTCTGGTTCGTTCGAACGCCAGCTCTATCGCATCAGCATCACCCGCGCGCAGGTCGAGAAGCTGAACCGCACGCTGTCGCTCGTGCCGTATCGCAAGCCCGTCATCGGCGAGGTCGAGTTCACCTCCGGCTTCGGCGTGCGCTCGGATCCGTTCCTCGGCCGCCCCGCCATGCATACGGGGCTCGACTTCCGTGCCGCCACCGGCGACCCGGTCCGCGTCACCGCCAATGGCAAGGTGGTGAACGCCGGTTGGGCCGGCGGCTATGGCCGCATGGTCGAAGTCGATCACGGCAACGGCCTCTCGACCCGCTACGGCCATCTCTCCGAGATCAACGTCAAGATCGGCCAGCAGGTGAAGATCGGCGACATCGTCGGCGAGGTCGGCTCGACCGGCCGCTCGACCGGTCCGCATCTGCACTACGAGACCCGCATCGATGGCGAAGCCGTCGACCCGCAGAAGTTCTTGCGCGCGGGCGTGCGGCTGAGCGCGGGCTAGCCGCGGCCCGACCATCCCTGACGACGAATCGCGCTCCGTCATGAACAACGTGCCGGATTGAGCGATCGCAACTTGCCGCCCTTCGAAGGTATGTTAATCATGCCGGCGGGGGTTCACGGGTCGTGCGTCGCAATCGCTCACATCGCCAGCATCTGACGGGCACGATTGCCTGTGCGATGGCCTATGTCATCGCGCTGCAGCTCACGCTGGCCGTGAGCCTGAATGCGCTGCTGCCGCCGGGTCTCGCGTTCGGCTTCGGCGAGATCTGTCACGCGGAGGCGGGCGTGGGCTCCCAGGAGCGCCAGGACGCATCGCCAGGCACACCGGCAGGGGCATCCGCCGCACATTGTCCGCTCTGCGTCACGCCGGGCTTTGCGCTGCTGGCGCCGCCGGATGCGCCCACGGTCACGCTCCGGCGCGTGCTCGGGATCAAGTTCGAACCGGTCGCCGCGCCGCGCATCGATGTCGCCGACATCCATTTTGCGCACCGTGCACGCGGGCCGCCCGCGCGCGCCTGAGCGACGCCGCTCCCTTCAACACCTCGGATTCGCTGCCGGACGATCCGCGCCTGACCGCGCCACGATCGGTCTGACACGCACGCCGTCCCTCGCGTCACTGCCGGGCGCCGTTCGCGCGCGCCCCGCTCCCGTCCCATGCGCACAAGCTGCGCAAGCATCCTTTGCAGAGTTCATTCATGTCGAACCGCACACCAAGCCAAAGACGGCACATCACGCCCGTCATCTCCGGGCTCGCGCCACCCGCCCTGCTCGCGGCAGCCCTGCTTGGTCCCGTCACGGACCAGGCCATCGCGCAATCAAATCCGCTGTTGCCGACGGTGACCGTCGATCCGCCGCGTTCCCGCACGGCCAAACCGAGGCCCCGACCCACCGGACAGCAGGAGACCCGCGCACCGGCAC
>JBARNF010000960.1:0-11797 GCA_049802835.1 Bradyrhizobium sp. | reverse complement strand
CATCGAACTGGCAAGGAGTTCTCCAGCATGCGGCTTAAAGGCGCGTTTCGGTTCGCACTCTATGGAATCTTCGGGCTCCTGTTCGTCAGCGGGGCGTTGTGGATCTACGCCGACCAGATGAAGAACGACACGGAGATGGACACCGAGATGTGGCAACAGGCCGCTGCATTCCTGCTGAGCACGCACGGTGGAGCTGCCATGGTCACGCTGCTGCTGCTCGGCGCGCTGGGTCCCATGCACGTCCAGCGCGCCTGGCGAGCCAAGAAGAATCGGGCGACCGGAATTGTCAGCCTAGCCATGTACGGCCTGCTCATCGCGACCGCGTTCGGACTTTATTACGTCGGGTCCGAAGCGCTCCGGCCCTGGATCAGCACCGTCCACATCGCTTTCGGGCTCGGGGTACCGGCTGTCGTCACAGCCCACATCATTGTTGGCCGCGCAAGCGTTGCCACCATCGCTCAGCCGCTGCGGGCGCAGCGTGCGACCGCCGCCACGCTGGTGCCTGCCGATGCTCCGGCCGACGCCGATCTGGTCAACATCATGAGCAAAGCAGGCTGACCTCATCCGCCCCATGAGAAGAACGAGGAAGTCCGCGTCATTGTACGAATGCGGTGCTTGCCTTGCGGCCTGCCTTGAGCCTGGTCGCACTCGCTGCGGTGGCGCCGGCCGGCCCTGCGGCGTACGAGCCATCGGAATGATCAGCTGTTTCAGCCGCTGCTCCTGATCTCGCGATCGGCAAGACACTGGCGATAGGCGATCGAGGCGTCTTGGAGGCGCCCCGGTCGGAGCGGTGGGGCTTCGAATTTCGGAACCTGGAGGGCGTTACCGAGCGCGGCAATGACGAGCGAGGCAGCAATCGCGTTCTCGAACGCCCAGCCGACGCGCCAGATTGAGGAGGACGACAACGTTCGTTGGTCGCCCACGCTCAGCAGACATTACGATGACGCTGCATTTATTACGACAGACCACGATGCGATCAGGATGATGACCCCTGCGGGCATGTCGAGACGCAGAAAATGAGTGCACGGTCATCTTAATCGAGATCGGCGCGTCTCGGAACCATCTGGCCAAAGAATAGCTGCGTGGAGCGCTCAAATGTATTACGGTGACGCTGCATTTATTACGACAGAGCGCGATGCGATGGGCATCATGACTCCTGCGGCCATGCCGAAACGCAGGAATAAAATGCACTATCACCTTAGTTGCGCGACAATCTAGTTCCTCATCAACAAGTCGAACCGCCGCCGATCGATCGCCTCGCGCTCCGTCAGTCCGGCCGCTCTGCAGAGATCCGGCGCATAGAGCATACACCGGCGCTCCTGCGCCTCGATCGCATCGCATCGCGCGCGAACGTCTCGATCTCTTCGGACGAGAGCACCGCGCTGAGGCCGTTTGGCATTACATTCTTCTCCCTAAAGGCCGCCAAGCTATCGCATCTCGACGAGAGCCCGAAGCCACTGCGGCCATGTTTCGAGAGCCTCAAGTCCACGCGGCCATGTCGGCCTCGTTCAGCCGCGCATGTCCCCCCTGCATCCAACGCATTCGCCACAGAATGCGCCTGCTACTTCCCGAACGGTCTGCGCAACGCGGCTTTTGCAGGGCGCAACTCTCACGTTTTCCTGACTCCCGCGGCGGAACGTCGCGGATCAAATTCCACTATGGTCCGCGCGTTTCCAACCCACGGAGGTTTTCCGCATGCGTAAACTGATCATCGCTACCGCCGCCCTCGCGTTCGTCTCGTCGGCCGCCCTCGCCCAATCGACCGACAAGCCGATGACGACCACCGGCCAGGCGGCGAAGAGCGGCGACGCCATGGGCGGCGGCGACGACATGAAGATGAGCAAGACGAAGAAGAAGACGGCCAAGAAGTCGGGCATGTCGTCCGGCGACGGCATGTCGAAGTAACACCGAGAGCGCAGATCGCGCCCGGCCGCCCCTCAAGGGGCGGCCTTCGGCGCGGGACGACGAATTGGTATCCGGGCGTGGTCTGTGCCGGGGACCCATATTGCAGCTGGCGAAGATCGTCGCCGGTCTCCTTCGTCCGACCGTTGCCCGCTGTCGCCGGAGAGCCGGACGCACCGGCGAAGACGCGAGCCGAGATGAGCCCGCCGACAGCCCGGCTGTCGATCAACATCCCCCCTCCCCGATCAATACCGCCGCCATAAGAGCGCTCCAATTCCGCGCGGAATGTCGCAGGGGCCCCGGCGAGCCCTTGAAACAGCAATGGAATCGGCGTTCTACGCTGGCGCATCGGCCTACTACCTTCCGCCTATGAGAGCCCGGGAGAGGTGGTGGTGTAATCCACCCCGATGCTTGCAGCGCGACTGCACATCGGGGGCGCGCCACGCGACCACAACAAAGATAAAAGCGGAGGGAACTGATGAATTTCACGAGCAGGAGATTCTTGGCTGGCATCTCGACGGTTGCCTTCCTCATGGCCGGCACCGTTGGTGTCCGCGCCAATGACTCGGCGCTGAAGGCCGCCAGCGAGCCCGGCGCCTGGGCGATGGCGGGGCATGATTACGGCAACACCCGGTTCAGCCCGCTCAAGGAGATCAATACCGAGAACGCCGGCAAGCTGTCGCTGGTCTATTCGTTCTCACTGGCCTCGCTGCGCTCGAACGAGGCCTCGCCGATCGTGATCGGCAACACGCTCTACGTCTCGACCTCCTGGGGGCCGAAATACGTCTATGCGCTGGATGCCGCGACCGGCGCGCGCAAATGGACCTATGAGCCGGACATTCCCGACGACGTGCTGCAATTTGCGTGCTGCGACGTCAACAACCGCGGCATCACCTATGCCGACGGCAAGCTGTTCGTCGGCCGGCTCGACGGCAAGCTGACCGCGCTCGATGCAGCGACCGGCAAGGAGCTGTGGACGTCGAAGGTCGTCGACTACAAACAGGGTTCAGTGATCACGTCGCCGCCGCTGGTCGTTCGCGACAAGGTCATCACCGGGTTCGGCGGCGGCGAGTATGGTGTGCGCGGGTCGCTGCAGGCCTTCGACATCAACTCCGGCAAGGCGCTGTGGCAGACCTACACCGTTCCTGCTCCCGGCCAGCCCGGCAGCGAGACCTGGAAGGGCGACACCGGCCTGCACGGCGGTGGGGCGGCCTGGCTGGTCGGCTCCTATGATCCGAAGAGCGACACGGTCTATTGGGGCACCAGCAATCCCGGTCCCTGGAACACCGCCGTGCGCTCGACCGGCAACGGCGAGTTCGGCAAGCTGACCAATCTCTATACCGCGTCCACGCTGGCGCTCGATCCGAACACCGGCAACATCAAGTGGCACATCCAGACCACCCCCGCCGATGCCTGGGATTATGACGGCGTCAACGAAGCCATCCTCGCCGACCTGAAGATCGGCGGTGCGGCCGTTCCAACGCTGATGAAGGCCGACCGCAACGGCTTCTTCTTCGTGGCCAATCGCGAAACCGGCAAGGTCATCTCGGCCGAGAAGTACGTCTTTGCCAACTGGGCGCAGAAATGGGACGTCGCGACCTCGCGTGCGGTCGAAGACCCGGACAAGCGGCCGGGCCCGGGACATCCGGCCAAGGACATCTGCCCGAACCTGATCGGCGGCAAGAACTGGCAGCCGATGTCGTACAATCCGGAGACCGGCCTGGTCTATATCCCGGCCAACAACGTCTGCATGGACTGGGCGGTGAGCGACGTCTCCTACAAGCGCGGCGTGTTCTATCTCGGTGCCGAATTCCCGACCAAGGAAGGCCCCGGCGGCTTCCTCGGTGAGCTCATCGCCTGGGATCCCGTCAACAACAAGAAGGTCTGGTCGCTCCAGGAGGACCTTCCCTTCAATGGGGGCACGCTCAGCACCGCAGGCGGCCTCGTCTTCTCCGGCAATCTGCACGGCGATTTCCGCGCCATCGATGCCAAGTCCGGCAAGATCCTGTGGAAGCGCAATCTCGGCTCCGGCATCGGCGCCGGTCCGGTGACCTACTCGGTCGACGGCAAGCAGTACGTCGCCGTCGTCGTCGGTCGCACCGCCTCGATCCCGGCCTTCCTGGGCGAGATCGGCAAGAAGATGACGAACGCGGCTCCCGAGGGCGGCGCCTTGTTCGTCTTCGCGGTCCAATAACCGCGGCGACCATGACAGAGGCGCGTGTCCCCGGAATCGGGACACGCGCACCTCCAGCCTATGCGCATCAAGCGAATGGCAGGGCGGTGAGGACCGCGCCGGTCCGAACAAGCAAGATAACAAGCAAGATAACAGATCGAGGGATCAAGGATGCGCCTGAATCGTCGTCAGACCGGGTCGAAAAGGCAGGCCGCCGCCGAACTGTCAGCGCGAGCGACGACTCTCGTCGCATTGATGGCCTCCGCCCTGCTGGCATCATCGGCCGCGGGGTTGGCAAACGAGGCGGCCCCGCTGCGGCTGTGCGCGGATCCGACCAATCTTCCTTTCTCGAGCGACAATCCATCGCAGCCCGGATTCTATCTCGAGATCGGCCAGGCCCTGTCGCAGCAGCTCGGCCGTCCCGTGACCTACGACTGGTACAAATCCTATTTCGGCAAGCGGACCGTACGTGTGACGCTGCTGGGCAAACAGTGCGACGCGATGATCGGCCTGCCGCTGTCCTCGGAATTCATGGGGCCCACGGTGATCTTCTCGAAAAAGATCACGACCGAAACCTATGCACTTGTCAGCCGAGAAACGCTTGCCGTCGGCAGCATCGACGACCTCAGAGGCAAGCGCGTGGCGGTGCAATACCAAACCACGCCGCAAAATCTGTTGGCTGAGCGCGACGACATCGAGAAGGTTACCGTGCTGACGCCGGACGAGGGCATGACGGCTCTCGCCCAGGGCAAGGCCGACGTCGCTTTCGTCTGGGGACCGGTTGCAGGCTGGCTGAACAAGACGACCTACCAAAGCCGCTTCCGGATCCAGCCCGTCGAAGGAGCCGGTCTGTCCTGGGATGCCGCGATCGGCTTCGCCAGAACCTCCACGCAGTTGCGCGACCAGATCGACGCCGCCCTGCCGCAGCTCGAGCCGCGGATTGCCGAGCTGGCCGCCAAATATGGGCTGCCAGGCGATCCGCCGATCAGGCTCGGCGCCGCGTCGAGCCCGATCAAGCTGGCCTCGCTCACTGGTCCCGCTCAGTTCCTCCGACAGCCCGCCGCTGAAGCTTCAGTGATCAGCGTTTCGGAATCCAATGCGACCGATCCCCAGACCGAGGGGGTGACCCTCGGCAAGGAGATCTTCAACGGGACCTGCGCCCATTGTCACGGGCCCGATGCCGTGCAGGCGGAACGACGGATCGACCTGCGACGGCTGCGAACCCGCTACGGCGAGGACATGCGCGACAAGTACTGGACCACCGTGCACGAAGGTCGTCCCTCCAAAGGCATGCCCGCCTGGAAGGAGGTCTTTACCGACGACCAGTTCGAGAGCATCTATTCGTTCCTGATGACGGTGCAGTCGTCGGAAACGGCAAATTGAAGGAGGCGGACACCGGCCGTCACGGTCTGCCGGATCCGCTGGAGCGTGCTGGCGACAAGTGAGAGTCGGAAATGACGCGCTTTCTGATCATCGACGATCATCCGCTGTTTCGCGAAGCCCTCGGCAACGCCGTGCGCCTGGCGCATCCGGACGCCGAGATTCTCGAGGCCTTGTCGATTGCCGATGCGCTCAACATCCTTTCGTCCGAACCGGAAATCGATCTGGCGCTGCTCGACCTGACGCTGCCGGATGCCACGGGCTTTTCGGGATTCCTGCGGCTTCGCGCAACCCATCCGCGGCTTCCGGTCGCGATCGTCTCGAGTGATGAAGACCAGCATGTCGTGCGCGAGGCACTTTCGCTCGGCGCCGCCGGCTATCTGCCGAAATCGACATCGAAGCGCGAGCTGACATCCTCAATCGAACGCGTGCTCAGCGGCTCGATCTCAGTCCCGAAAGACTTCCTGCCTGCGGCCGAACGCGACGGGAGCGGCTCCTCTCGCGCGTTGCAGGCACGCCTCGAGGAACTGACTCCGCAACAGCTTCGCGTCCTCGACTTGATCAGGCGTGGCTGCCAGAACCGGGAAATCGCCGGCGAGCTGCAGCTTGCGGAATCGACCGTCAAAGCGCACATCACCGAGATCCTCAGAAAGCTCCGCCTGTTCAGTCGCAACAAGGCCGTCATCGAAACCAGCAAGATCGAACTGCCCGTTCCGACCGACCGCCACGGATCACGGGCCGCGTCGCGCAGGAAGCACCAGTAGTTGACAGACCGACAATGCTGCGACGCGGGACGTCGCGGCGGCGCCGGAGATCGCGACATCGCGCATCTTGATCGTTGATTGATCGGGATCAAGACGGTATCGCTGGTGCTCCGGCTCTGACGTTCGCGCGAAGACGACGCTGAAAAGCTGGCTCGTCGATCCGGCCGGGGGAGTGACAGACCGTGGCTCGATTGCTGATCGTCGAGGACCATCCGCTCTTTCGCGAGGCGTTGGAGAGCGCGATCCGCATCGCTCTGCCCGATGCCGAGATGCTGGAGGCGACGTCCATCGACACGGCCATCGGTCTTCTGTCGTCTCCGCCGAGATTCGACCTGATCCTGCTCGACCTCTCGACGCCCGGAACGACCGGCCTCTCCGGCGTCATTCGCATCCGCAAGACCGCGCCTCGGACACCGATCCTGGTGGTTTCGGCGCATCAGGACCCGCGGCTCGTCGCCCATGTTCTCACGCTGGGTGTCGCCGGCTATATCTCGAAATCGACCTCGAAACAGCAATTGGCTGATGCGATCAAGGTCGTGCTGCGTGGCGAGGTCCATATTAATGCCGGTGCACCCTGCGCCAGCACGCGCCGGGGCAGGCTTCCTGCTCAGGATCTCCTGAAACGTCTTCACGAGCTGACACCGCAGCAGCTGCGCGTGCTCGACTTGATCCGCTGCGGACTGCAGAACAAGCAGATCGCCTATGAGCTGGGGATCAGCGAGACCACCGTGAAGGTCCATGTCTCTGAGATCCTGCGAAAGCTCCGGGTGATGAGCCGGACCAAGGCCATCATCGAGATGGAAAAGATCGATTTCGTGAACCTCATCAGCGAGCCGCGTACTACGCGCGCGCCGGTTCGAGCGCGGCGAGACGGCGCTGAAACGGTCATGACAGCAGAAACGACAACAGGGCACGAAGCTCCGCTGGCCTGACCGGCTTGGTCAGGATCTCAAGCCCGCACAGGCTGGCTTCCTTGGCCGCCGCTTCGGAATAGTCCGCCGTCACGATCATGGCCGGGACATCTCTGCCGAGGAGTTGCCGAATGTCCTGGATGGCGGCAAGCCCGCTCTCCTCGCCATCCAGGTGGAGATCCGCAATGATCGTCTCGGGGACCGCGCCGAGCGCACTCAAGCGCTGCAAAGCGTCCTTCGACGACACCGTAGCCACGACGTCGCAGCCCCATTTTTCCAGCAGGCTGACCATGGCCTCGGCGGTAGCCAGGTCGTTTTCGATCAGCAGGATCTTGGCGCCTTCGAGCCCGCCATAGTCGTGGGCGACGTGATCCGCGGGATGCAAATCCGGCGGCACGGCTGCCGGGTCCGCCCGGTCGAGCTCGAGCTTGAATGTGGATCCATGGCCAACCCGTGAAGCCAGCCTGACCTCATGATCCAGCGCTTTGGCGAAACGCCGGACGATCGACAGGCCGAGCCCAAAGCCGGCCTCGTCCTCCGCAATCGGCTGGCCACGCTGGAATTCGAGAAAGATCGCTTCCTGTTGCGGTTTGGGAATGCCCGGACCGGTGTCGTACACCTCGATGCGAACACGGCTTGATCCCGGCCCCGGCCGACACCCCATGATCACGCCGCCTCGCCGGGTGTAACGCAGAGCGTTGGCGAGGAGGTTCTGCAAGATGCGCCGCAGCATCATGGCATCCGAGACCACGGCGGCGGAGCTCGGGCGGATGCGCAAGGACAGCCCGCGTTTTGCTGCGATCGGAGCAAACTCGCTTTCGAGCGGCTCGAGCAGGGTTGAGAGCAGAATGGGGCGCACATCCGGACGCAGGGCTCCGGCGTCCAGCTTGGCAATCTCGAGCAGGGATCGCAGCAGATCCTCGAGCATGGCCAGCGAGTGGTCGACTTGGCCGACCATGGTCGTTCCACGATCGGACGAGACCTCGTCCGCCAAGGTCGAGAGCGTCAGCCGCGCCGCGTTGAGCGGCTGAAGCAGATCATGCGTCACGGAGATCAGGACCGAAGATTTCAAGGAGCTGGCCGCTTCCGCCTGCTGCTTGGCCCAGTAGAGGTCCTTATTGGCCGTTTCTATCGAATGCAGCGCATCTCGCAGCTGCCGGGTCCGTTCGCGGACCTGCTGATCGAGCGCGATCGCCGTTTCGAACAGTGCGAACGCGTTGAACTGCTGGTCCATCGAGCGTTCGACCCGGGACATCAGCGCGGCGTTGATCTTCCTGAGCTTGGCCGCCTCACGCTGCAGGTCTTCCGGAGACCCGGAAGCGGTCATGGCTCCGCCCCTGCACGTTTGCCGATCGCGACGCCGGTCAGCGTCTGATTGACGTGCATCGAACCGTACTGCTCGCCATAGGTATGGAATCCGACGATCCGGTTGTCGCGATAGAGGTCGGACATTTCCCGCGCGAACTGATGCTGCTCTGCGTCGAGACGCCTGAGGATGCACTCGAAACCGATAAAGATCGAGACCTCGCCGATCTCGTCGCGGACTTCTGCCAGCATCTCGCGGGCGGCCGCCACCGAGTTGCGCGACCTCGCAGCGGTCAGCACCATTCCTTCGTCGATCGCGCAGAAGAACCGGAGCGAGCCGTCCGGGTCGACGCGCTGAATCGAACGCGCGAAATAAGAGCCGCCGACACGCACCAGCACCGGATGGGCTGCAAACAGGAACGGGTCGAGTTCGGAATCCGCGATACCGACCGCGCGGCAATATTCCTCCGCCGCCGGCTCAGCATTGAGCTGCTTGACGATGCGCTGTTCGAGATCGGCTTCCGTCACCACCATCTTGGTCGAGGTCGGCTCAAAATTGTCACACTTGAACAACCGGAACGGCAACGACGTCCTGATCAGAATCAGCACCGCCATATCGGTATGAGCTTTGCCGTCGTGGAAAACCCAGGTGCGCTCGAAGCGCAGACCATCGCCGGCCGACCCGCCGACCAGAGGAATATTGTCGAGCGACGCATAGATCGCCGACATGATCGCCTCTTCCCGCTGGCACATGCCGTCGATCAGGACGAGTCCGAACACGCCTTCGTCGTCGCGACCGCCATGCCGAAACGCCTCCTGCCTCAACTGGTTGCCGAGGCGCCGCCCTTCATCGACGCGAAAGGCCGACAACCCGAAGATGGGCTGTGCGAACACGGTGAAATCATCGGCAGCAAAGGCGAGAGCAACGACGCTGTTGTCGTCCCAGCCATCGGGCGACAGCTCTCCTGCCGTCGTACAGCCATACACGGGGATGCCCGCAAGACGTGCCGTCACCTCCGCCATGAATTCGTTCGGATCATAGAAAGGCGACAGGAAGATCAGCACCATGGCCAAGCCGTCCGCCGACAATTGGCTACAGATGTCAGCCGCCGCAGCTGCCTCGGTCGCAGCCTTCGACTTTGCAGCAATCACGCCAGACGGGCGCGCGGGCCGAGGATCGGCGTCTCCCACTCAGGCACCTCCCAGAACGACACATTTCTCGTGTGGTCTTCGTTCGTTTTTTTAGAAGAATAAGCCAATTGAGCAGCAACGGCAATGACGCGGATTGATCCAGGACAAGGACTTGGGCCTGGCTCTTGTCCGATCATCTGCCCGGATCTGCTGAGCGGCCCGGTCGCGGGACTTGTCCGGGTCGAAAAGGGGAAGGATTCGCATGCTCCGCCGCGTCGGTCTTATCGTTGTTCTCGCAACTCTTGCCCCGGATGCCAGGGCACTGGACGGGGATCCCGTCGCAGGGAAGAGCGTCTTCCAGCGCATCTGCCAGAACTGCCACTCTGCCGAGATCGGCATCAACAAGGTCGGTCCGAGCCTCTGGAACATCGTCGGACGCCAGCCGGCGACCGTACCGGACTACGCCTATTCCGAAGGCATGAAGATCAACAAGACGCCTTGGACGGCCGCGGCCTTGGACACCTACATCGCCGATCCGCGCGGCGACGTCCACGGCGCCAAGATGTACTTCAAGGGGTTGGCGGACGGGAAGGAGCGAGCCGACGTCGTCGCCTATCTGTCGACGTTGAAATAGCGGCCTTGAGAGGCAGCGGCGGGGCTCGGCTCTCGTTCACTCTTGCGCACATGGCGCACTCGCACGCTGCCGCATCGTCTCGTTTCCACGACGCGATGGGCCCGGGCGACGCCATGAAAAATGAGCAGGCCAACGAAGAAATCCGCCGAGACGCGGTCGGGCAACGCCATGTCGAAGCAGGCCTCAGCGCGGGCGTGCCTTCGGGGGCAGGCCCAGCGCCTCTCGAACGGACGGACTGCGGCCTCCCTCCGGTCCCGTGGAGGCGATCAGTCGGATCAGCGCGCGTCCACCTGCAAGCGCCGCGCAGGCGTGAACCTAGACCGCGACAAGCCCCAGCTGCTGCAATCGCCCCGCGAACCAGGTCGACAGCTGCGGCTCCAGCCGGGCGCCGACGTAGATCTCGGGCGTGATCACGCTCCGGCGGTCGAGAACCAGCAGCACGCCGATCCAATAGGCAAACCACAGATGTGGATCGGTGAGCGCCATCAGCTTGTGGCGGTCGTGCGCCAGCGGCTGGTGATTGCTGGCCTTGCGCACCTCGATCGCCAGCAGATTGTCGGGCACGGCACGCTTGTGCACGACGATGTCGGGATAGACGGACTTCCCCAGCTCATCATCGGTCGAGACGATCGTGCCGCGCGGCAGCAGCATGGCGCGATCGCCGAGCCGGTTGAAATCGCAATCGACGTCCCAGCCCAGGAAGTTGCGCTCGAGATGTACCGCGAGGCGGTGCGTCAGGGCGCGCTCACCGAGATCGCGGTCGAGGATGAAGCGCTCGCGCGCATAGAACTCCTGCAGCACGGAGATCAGCCGGTTCAATTCGCTGTGCATGCCGCCCAAACAAAACAAACGATGGAGACGTCACCATCAACACGCGATCGGCCTGAGTCGCCAGCCGCATAATGAGGCCATGACGCTGCCATCAGCCGGCGGCCGTTTTGCGGCCGCCGGGATGTGGACCTGGACTTACATCTGCACTTCGATCAAGCGCGGACCATATTCGGCGTTCGCCTCCGCCAGCGCGACGTTGAACTCGTCGGCCGAGGTGACGGCGCGGCCGGGAACGCCCATGCCCTTGGCCATCGCGACGAAGTCGAGCGTCGGGCGGTCGATCGTGAGCATGTCCCGGGCGCGCTGGCCGGGCTCGCCGGCGCCGACACCGTCGAACTCGCCGCGCAGGATCTGGTAGATCCTGTTGGCGAACACCACCGTGACGACGTTGAGGTTCTCGCGCGCCTGGGTCCACAGCGACTGCAGCGTGTACATGGCGCTGCCGTCGCCGACCAGGCACATGACTTTCCGATCAGGACAGGCCACCGCGGCGCCGGTCGCGACCGGGGTCGAGAAGCCGATCGAGCCGCCCATGTTCTGCAGCCAGTCATGCGGCTTGGCGGCCGCCGTCGGCGGGAAGAAACCGCGACCGGTGGTGAGGGATTCGTCGACGATGATCGCGTTCTCGGGGATCGCATAGGCGATTGCCTGCGCGATCGTGGTGTGGTTGAGCGCGCCCGTCGGCTTGATCAGTTCGGCCAGCGGCTGCGGCTTGACGTCGGCGGCCTTGGCGCCGAGATGGCCGGCCAGCGCCTCGAGCGCTGCG
>JBARNF010000959.1:0-9644 GCA_049802835.1 Bradyrhizobium sp. | reverse complement strand
GCGCTGCCGCGGTCGGCTGCGCGGCGGGCGGCGCGCCGGTCTGCAGCTGCCGCAGCCGCTCTTCCAACTGGCGATTGCGATACTGCAGCTCCTCGTTCTGACCGGTGAGCTGCCGAAGCTGATTTTCCAACCTCTGGATCCGGATCTCCGGGTCATCGTCGTCAGCCTGGGCGAAAGCCCGCGACGACACCGCCTGCAACGAGAAAATGACGAGCGCTGCGAGAACCGCGGCGGCGCTCCTTGGAAGAAACATGAATGACATGCTGCCCTGACGACCGGATCGGCGAGAGGTTGGAAAATCTGCCTCGTGAGTGAGGCTCTACGTCAGATTTGGAATAGAGACAAATGACGTTCAAGCGAACAACAAACAAAGAAGCCGACGTCGAGCAACGACGCCGGCTTCTTCAAAGACGAGTTTGTTCAGGTTTATGAACTGGCGTTCAGCACCGTCACCGCACGTCGGTTCTGCGACCAGCACGAGATGTCGTTGCAGACCGCGACCGGACGCTCCTTGCCGTAGGAGATCGTGCGCATCCGGCCCTGGTCGATGCCACGCGAGGCCAGGAAGTTGCGCACCGACTGGGCGCGGCGCGCGCCGAGCGCGATGTTGTATTCGCGGGTGCCGCGCTCGTCGGCGTGCCCCTCGATCGTGAACGTGTAGCGCGGATAGCTCTGCAGCCACTGCGCCTGCTTGTCCAGCGTCGCGATCGCCTGCGGCGTGAGATCGGTCTGATCGCTTTCGAAGAAGACGCGATCGCCGACATTCACCACGAAGTCCTGCTGGCTGCCTGGAGTCGCAGCGCTGGCCATCGCACCATCAGCCCCAGTAAGGTTCTTGTTGGCGCAAGCACCCATCGACAGCGCGACCGCAAGCACAGCGGCCAGCTTCAATCCCTGGAGGATACGCATCTGATATTTCATTCCCGGAGCCTCCACGCTCACGTTCTTAGACTGCCATCCGGTCTACAGGGCGATGGTTAAGCGAACGTTCCGTCAACCTTGATGCGGACTTGCCGAACCCGCTCAAATGCTAACGAAACCCGAAAAAGCGACCGCGATGGTTAATGGGTTGTAAATGTGGCACCAGGGTGAAGGCAAGCGGTGCAGCGCCCGCATGGGGGCGCTTTTTCGCTGATTTTGGCGCCAAAGCCACGGATCGAACGGCCCTATGGGCCGGACCGGTCAGCCCGCGCGCGAGATCGGGTGAATCCTGAACGAATCAGTGAAGGCATCGGGCGACGGCCGGTCGAACAGCATACGCCGTTCGAAGGCGCTGGAGCGCATGAAGGGAAAACGCCGGAACACCCGGTCGCGGATCGAGGGATAATGCGCCGCCACCAGGCCCACAGGCTTGGTCAGACCGGAGTAGAGCCGCGGCTCGCCCCAGGGTTCCTGCAGAAACACCTTCTTGTAGAAGGCGCGATGTTCCGGCCGGACATTGGCGAGACCGATGTCGGCGTTGAAATGGGCACACGCGACATAGCCGAGCCGTACCGTCACATAGGGCAGCGCCGGAAACAGCCGTGCCTTGTCGGGGTCGGCGACGAAGCGGGTGGGATCGACGATCACCTTGCCGCGGTCGAGCTCCGGATGCAGCAGATCGGCGAACATGTCCGACGACAACGACTTGCGCCATCGCGAGTTCAGCACGCTGATGCGGATCGAGCTGTAGAGCTCTCCATCGAGATAGACGCCGAAGATGAAGCTGTTGGGAAGATCGTCATATTCGTCGGTGACCCGTTCGCTGGCCGACGGGAGAATGGCCCCTTCGCGCAAATAGGCGCGGTAGCGCAGACGATAGATCTCATCCTTGTCTTCAGCGGTCAGAGCCAGCCGATAATCCACGTTCTCGAGCGCATCCGATTTCTGTTCAGGAACGGCAGTCACTCTAGCCGCCGACTTCATTCGCAACCCCTTTTTACACAACTCCTACGAGTAAAGTGAGCTTAACAGTCCGTTAATTCCGACGCAAAGCTTTCGACGGTACAAAGTTAATAGCACGTGGAATCCCGGTGCTACAACCGTAGCTTACCGGGTAAGCCGTCGCATCGCACGGATCGTCCCGGATCACTTGCGTGCCATTTCGAAGCAAATACGCGTGGTATACGCGCGCCCTGCCCGTCGATGATACGACGTGCGGTTGTCCTGCATAGGGGCGAGACGCAGCCATGCCGGGGCGTCGCGGCGGCCGCGCTCAGGCGATCGAGCGCACCTGCCCGATCGCAGCGGCGGGCTCTTCGCCCGAACGCCTTCCGTGTGAGGCATTGAGGAGCTGGCGGATTCGCACTGCGGGCACGGGGCGGCTGAACAGATAGCCCTGCGCTTCGGTGACGGTGCCGTCGACGCTGACCAGCTCCAGCTGCTCGTTGGTCTCGATGCCCTCGACCACGACCGACATGCCGAGATCCGCCGACAGCCGCGCGACGCCGCGCAGCAGGGTCAGCGGCCGATCACTGTCGATGCCCTCCAGGAAGGAGCGGTCGATCTTGACCTTCTCCAGCGGGAAGTTGTGCAGATAGCTGAGGCTGGAATAGCCGGTGCCGAAATCGTCGAGCGAGATGCGGACGCCGAGCATATGGAGCTGCGACAGCACGTCATGCGTCAGCTGCGTGTTGCGCAGGAGCGAAGATTCCGTGATCTCGATCTCGAGACGGTGCGGCGGAAGTCCGGAGACTTCGAGCGCGTAGCGGACCTCGCTCAGGACGTCGCGCTGATGGAATTGCTGCGGGGAGAAGTTGACCGCGACGCTCACCGCCTCCGGCCACTTCATGCATTCGAGACAAGCCTTGCGCAGGATCCAGCGGCCGAGATCGACGATCAGGCCCATGTCCTCCGCGACCGGAATGATGTCGACGGGCGAGACGGTGCCGCGCACCGGATGATTCCAGCGCAGCAATGCCTCGCAGGTCGAGATCTTGCCGGACTTCAGGTTGACCAGCGGCTGGTAGAACAGCTCGAACTCCTCGTTCGCAAGCGCCTTGCGCAGGTCGAGCTCGAGGATCCGACGCGCCTCGACGGTCTGGGCAAGCTCGTCGCGGAAGAAGCAGAAGGTGCCGCGTCCCTCGGCCTTGGCACGGTAGAGCGCCATGTCGGCGTTCTTCAGCAGCGTGTCGGCGCTGATTCCGGGCGCGGTCATGGCGATGCCGACGCTGGCGCCGATCTCGACCAGGTGATTGTCGATCTTGTAGCGTTCGCTCAGCTGGTCGACGATGCGGCGCGCGAGCACGGCGGCATCGTCGTTGGAGCGGATGTTGCGCTGGAACACGACGAACTCGTCGCCGCCGAACCGCGCGACGTAGTCCTCGGGCCGCAACATGTCGCGCAGCCGTTCGGAGACGGCGCAGAGCAGCTGGTCGCCGCAAGGGTGGCCGAGCGTGTCGTTGACCTGCTTGAAGCGATCGAGGTCGACGAACAGCAGCGCCGACAGCTCGCCGTTCCGCTGCGGGATCTTGAGCATGCGCTCGATCTCGTCGCGGAAGCTGACGCGGTTCGGCAGCGTCGTGAGCTCGTCGTAGCGCGCAAGATGGGAAATTCGCGCCTCTGCGTGCCGGCGCTCGGTGATGTCCTCGAGCAGCACCACCGCGCCGCCGTCCGCCATCGGCTGGAAGGTCCAGGACAGCGACCGGTCGCGCACGACGTCCGGGTCGCTGGTGATGATGTTATGGGTCTTGGTATTCTCGATCTCCGACAGGATCATCCTGCCGCTGGAGGCCGAGATCGATCCCGAGATCACGCAGCCGTTGATGATGTCGGCCGCCCTGCCGCCCCGCTGCAGGATGTCGTCGGGCAGGCTCATCATCTGGCCGAAGCGATGGTTCATGACGGCGAGGCGCCCGTCGGGGCGGAACATGCACAGGCCGTGCGGCATGTTGTTCAACGCCGTGTCGAACTGCCTCGCCAGGGCGGCCTCACCCTCACGCGCGACGAAGGCCTGAACGAAGATTCTCTGCAGGTTCGTCGAGATGTGCTTCAGCGACATGAAGAAGAGCACGCAGAACGCCGCCATTCCCATGTAATAGGGACTGCCGTTCATCGCGAGAGCCAGCGCGAGCGGTCCGCAGGCGAGCAGGATCTGAACGTGGAAGATCCAGGGCCGACCGTAGGTGCGGCCGGCGCCAGCCGACATGTAGCAGAGGGTCACCGTGATCGCGATCAGGTGCACGACCGGGTCGCCATTGTCGACCAAGGCGACCACACACCAGACGCCGAGCACCAGCGCGTAGATCATGGCGCCGATTTGATAGCGTATCTCCCAGCGCTCGACCGCCGTCTGCGTCAGGCGGCCGCTGTCGCACAGGCGCCGATAGTGGCGCATGTCGAGCGAGCGAAATGCGCCGGCGATGATCAGCATCGCGGCACATGGCCAGAGATTGACGTCGCCGCTCTTGATAGCGGTCATGACAGCCGCGATGGCCGCGCACAGCGCGCCAGCAAACATCGGGCCGGGATCCTGGAAGAGAGAGTCGACGAGCGCCGCCTGGATTGCAGGCGACAACTTTCGATCGTCTTCTCCGTTCTGACTGGCAAGCTGCATTCGTGCGCACGCGTCCTGTTCGGTGCGTACTATTACCGTTCGCAGGTGAAGCCTTTCTGAGGGAACATCGTTAGCGCATCGTTGCCGCAACCGCGAACGGCGGAAATATCCTCGAAAATTCAGAGAACTAGGCAAACACTACCCAGTTCCTGCAACGAATGGTTCCAATTTTTGCGACAACACGCATTGCGCGACTTCGAAAACCGTATGCACCACCGCGAGAGCGGGCCGTCGCGGGCCCGCTCTCACTCAAGACAACAGCGGCGACCAGGCCGGGTCCGAGGCGTAGCCCGGGGTCTGAACCTTCTGCTCGAAGCGGCCGGACACGTCGATGGTATAGAGAGACGGCCCGGCGTTGCCGCCGGGGTCCTTGAAGAACATCAGCACGCGGCCGTTCGGCGCGAAGGTCGGCCCTTCATTATGGAAGCCGGAGGTGAGAATGCGCTCGCCCGAGCCATCCGTCTTCATGATGCCGATCGCGAACTGGCCGCCGCCCTGCTTGGTGAAGGCGATGTAGTCGCCACGCGGCGACCATACCGGGGTCGAATAGCTGCCCTCGCCGAACGAGATGCGCTGCGCGCCGCCGCCGTTGGCGGACATCACGTAGATCTGCGGCTTGCCGCCGCGATCCGACTCGAAGCAGAGCTGACTGCCGTCCGGCGAATAGCACGGCGAAGTGTCGATCGCCGGCGTATCGGTGAGCCGCGTCGTCGTGCGCGAGCGCAGGTCCATCACGAACAGATTGGAGTTGCCACCCTGCTGCAGGCTCAGGATGATGCGCTGGCCGTCAGGCGAGAACCGCGGCGAGAACGACATGCCGGGGAAGTTGCCGACGATCTCGCGCTGGCCGGTCTCGATGTTGAACAGATAGACCTTCGGGTCGCCCTGCCCGAACTCCATGTAGGTGATTTCCTGGCTCGACGGCGAGAAGCGCGGCGTCAGCACGAGGTCGGCGCCGCGGGTCAGATAACGGACGTTGGCGCCGTCCTGGTCCATCAGCGCCAGCCGCTTGACGCGCCGCTCCGACGGACCGCTCTCGTCGACGAACACGACGCGGCTGTCGAAATAGCCCTTTTCGCCAAGCAAGGTGGTGTAGATCTGGTCGGAGATGATGTGAGAAATGCGCCGCCAGTATTCAGGCGCAGTGACGTATTGCTGAGCCGCCGACTGCTGCCCCTGATTGACGTCCCACAGCCGGAACTCGGCCTTCAGCCGTCCATCGGGCTGGCGGGTGGCGCGGCCCGTCAGCAGCCCCTGAACGTTGAGCGGCTTCCAACTCGCGAACTGCGGCAACTGATCGAAATTGGTGATGCGCTCGGCGAACGCGGCCGGATCAACCGGCGCAAAATATCCGCTGCGTTTCAGATTGTTGGTGATCACCTGCGAAATGCCGTTGGCAACGTCGGCGTCGCCCGGTCCGCCCGGCACGAACGGCGGAATCGCGATCGTGATCGGCTTGAAATCGGTCGGATCGATGCGCAGACGTCCCTGCTGGGCCTGCGCCAACGCGGCAGGCCATCCGAGAGCTGCTGCTGCAGTGGCGGCACCCGCGATGAAACCACGGCGCGAGACTTCATTCATCAAATGCATAGGAACCTTGGAGCCGAATTTCGAAATCATCGCGAATCTTTCAGACCAAACACGAGTTGGATCAGCTTCCAGGATTCATACTGGTTCTTGGGCAGGAAAGAGTAGGATTGACACTGGATGATCGCACGCCTGGCGTTCTCCGCCATCGCCATGGCAACCGACCGGGACGGTCCCCGCACCGCGACAATCTTCGGCTCGCCCGCGACGGTCCCATCAGGTCGCATCGGAATGTCGATGTCCGCCTCATACAGGTCTGCATCCTGCCCGTTGTAGGGAAAGCCGAAACAGCGTCGCACGGCGGTCTGGAACGCTCCGCTCCAGCTTGCGATATTGTTGTCGGCCGCGCCGCGCTGACTGCCAAGCGCGGCATTCGCATTCAGCTCCGATCCCGTCACGGCCTGACGCGTCGGGTCCTTCTGGTTGATCAGGCTCGCCATCTTCTCCGCGTCGAACTTCCGTTCGCTCTTGTGCTTCGGCGGCTCCGGCGTGGCAGCTGCGGTCTGCTGCGGCTTGGGCGGCTGCTTCGGCTTGTCCTTGTTCAGCACGCTGGCGATCTGATCCGGATTGAACGGGTCCGGCTTCTTCTCCTCCGGCTTCGGCTTCTCGGCAGGCGCGGGCTTCGGCGGCTCCGGCTTCTTCTCGGCCACCGGCTTCGGCGTATCCGGCTGCTTCTCGACGGGCTTCGGCGGATCGGGCTTCTTCTCGAGCGGCTTTTCGGGCTTGGGCTGCGGCGTCGGCGCGGCGTCGGTCTCGGTGACCGGCTTCGGATCGACCTTGCCGACGATGTCCTCGGTCGGCTTCTTCTCGCCGATCTTGTCGGCCAAGAGCTTCGCGACCTCCTTCTTGCCGGTGAGCGCGCCGGCCTTGGCCTTCGACGTATTGTCCTCCGAGATGACGTCGACCGGCACCAGGTCCTCCGGCGGCGCCACCATCGAGCGCGCGGAGAAGCTGAACAGACCCCAGCACAGCACGAGCACGTGCAGAGCCACGGACAGAACCGTGCCCTTGCGCGTCCGAACGAAGTGCATGAGGTCTGCCGAGGTCATGAGCCCTGTTCCGGCAGCACGACGATGCTGGCGCGGTAGCCGGCGTCGCGTGCGAGCCCCAGCACCTTCATCATGTCGGAATAGCAGGCGTCACGGTCGCCACGGATCTTGACGACGTTGTCGCCCCCGCCGGCGCCGGCGTCCTTCATCGCCTTGATCTTCGGTCCGAGCTCGTTGATCGCGATCGGCGTATCGCCGAGATAGACGTCGACCTTGGAAGCGCAGCCGCCGCCGGTCTTCTTCACGGTGACCTCGAGCGGCGGCTTGGCGTCGGCTGTCGAGGCCGAGCCACCTTGGGCCTGCGGCAAATCGACCTGGATGTTGACGGTGAGCAGAGGCGCGGCGACCATGAAGATGATCAGCAGCACCAGCATGACGTCGACCATCGGCGTGACGTTGATCTCCGCCATCACCGCCGCCTTGCGCCGGCCGCGGCGGCCACCGCCGCCGGAGGCGCTTCCCGTGCTCATGCCCATGGTCTGGTACTCACGATCCGGACGCCACTATACCTGCCCTCATCCCCGCTCGTCGATCTGGCGGGACAGGATGGCCGAAAATTCATCTGCGAAGCCTTCCAGCCGCTGCGCCTGCCGGTTCACCTCGGAGGTGAACTTGTTGTAGAAAATCGTCGCCGGGATGGCCGCGATCAGGCCGATGGCGGTGGCGAACAGCGCCTCCGCAATGCCCGGCGCGACCACTGCCAGCGAAGTGTTCTTCGACGCCGCGATCGCCTGGAAGCTCGTCATGATGCCCCAGACCGTGCCGAACAGGCCGACGAAGGGGCCGGCCGAGCCGACAGTGGCGAGCACCAGCAGACGGCGTTCCAGCCGCTCGACCTCGCGCGCGATCGAGACGTTCATCACCTTCTCGATCCGCATCTGCAGGCCGGCGAAGGACCGCGCATGGCCCTCGAAGGAGCGCTTCCACTCCCGCATCGCCGCCACGAAGCAGGCCGCCATCGATTGCGTCGGCTTCGCCGACAGCACCCGATACAGCTCCTCGATCGATTCCCCGGACCAGAACGCCTGTTCGAACCGGTCCATGGCGCGGCGGGTCCGCGAATACAGGAACATCTTGTCGATCGCGATCGCCCAGACCCAGATCGAACAGGAGATCAGGCCAAGCATGATGATCCGAACTACCCAACCGGCGTTGCCGAACAGATCGATCAGGGATAGGCCGGTACTATCGCCAGGCGTCATCCGCAGTATCCTCTCAACCAACCATCCCAGGACCCCCGGGACCATGCAGCCGCCGTTCCACGGCGGATGCCGTCGCGGCGGAAAGCGCCTGCGCGAGAAAAACCTGTCTTGATCGCTTTAAGAGGCCCGCCGAAGCCATAAGCGGCCTGCATCCTCTGCCAACGTGTCAAAACAAGGGCTCTTGGCGCGCGTAAGCGCCCCTTAACCAAACCCCCTTCGCAGTTAAGGCGGGGTTACCGCGGAGTTTTGCGGAGGTCAAAGGTGTCGGCGGGACAGCCAGATAGAGCCTTTGTGATCAGGCCCTTGGCCAATGGGCCGCTGGACGGCCAGCGGCGAGCTGCCGCAGGGGCGTCCTCCCAAACGCAAGACGCCCGCCGGCGGGAACCGCAGGCGGGCGTCTCGTGCCGTCAGGGCGGGGGCTGAAGGCCCTGCGGCGTCAGGTCGTGGCCGATCAGCCCTGCGGCTGGTCGGTCGGCGGAGTCGGACGCGGCTTGTGCTGGGCCATGAACGCGTCGAACTCTTCCTTGTCCTTGGCGTGGCGCAGGCGGGTCAGGAAGTCACGGAACTCCTGCTGCTCCTCCTCGAGCCGCCGCAGCGTCTCCATGCGGTACTCGTCGAAGGCGCGATTGCCGCTCGTGGACGGCGCCGAGAAGCCGAAACCGAAGCCGCCGCGCTCCATCCGGTCGCGCATGCGGTCCATCTTCCCCTGCATCCGTTCCATCTTGTTCTGCCAGCGATCACTGCCGTTCCAGCACGCCATCTTTCTGCTCCCGAGTGTGAAAAAGAGAAGGGCAAGTCCGATCGGCCACCAAATGATGAAGCCGAGCACGGTCACCGCGATCCAGCCGGGATGCCAGGGCGACTCCAACATGCGGGGTCGATACCTTTGCTCCTCCTCCGAACCGCGCCATCGATTGACATCTGCGGTGTAGGCCATCTCCCTCTCCATTCGCGGCGCCATGCCGTGTGAATGTAAATAACATTTACATAGCTAGCTCAAGTCAGGATTTTGTCAAGGCGACCGCCTGACGCGCCGCTCGAATTATTTTTGGTGGTCTTTTGAACCTTATTTCGGCCGGCCCCAGGGCCCGGCCGGCTTCTCGTCGTCGGGCAGCGGCGGCGGCTCGGCAGCACCCTGTGGCGCGGCCCGGCGGTCGGTTGGGAAGCCCAGCCCGCGCAGATAGATCAGCACCTCGGCTTCCAGCAGCTCCTCGGGCGACATCGGCAGCTTGCGCCGGGCGGCGTCGCCGCGCGCGAACAGCGAGGCGACGC
>JBARNF010000958.1:0-2281 GCA_049802835.1 Bradyrhizobium sp. | reverse complement strand
ATAGTGACCCCCTGAGGGGGATTATCGCATCCAATTCCGACCCCTTCTGACGTCTTGTGTCAGCGTCCTTCCCTTTAGCCCTGATGGGCTGGGGAGGACTTTGGGGAATGATTGGCGTGGAGAAGATCGGCGAGATTCGACGCGCCTATTTTGAGCAGCATCGTTCCATCAAGGAGATCGTGCGGACGCTGTCGGTATCGCGCGCGACGGTACGCAAGGTCGTGCGGGGCCACCAGACCGAGTTCAAGTACGAGCGCGGGGTTCAGCCCGCCCCCAAGCTCGGCGAATGGGTCGAGGTTCTGACGGAGATCCTGGAGCAGGAAGCCAAGCTGCCGAAGCGGGAACGCCGGTCGACGCAGCGGCTATTCGAGGAGTTGCGCGGGCGCGGATATGACGGCGCCCACGACAGCGTGCATCGGTTCGTCAAGGCTTGGCGCGATGAACGCACTCGAGTTCCGGTCCATGCCTATGTGCCGATGAGCTTCGCTCCCGGGGAAGCCTACCAGTTCGACTGGAGCCACGAGACGATCACGCTCCAGAACCTGCCGCTGACGATCAAGGCAGCGCACATGAAGCTGTCGCACAGCCGCATGCCGTTTGTGCGCGTCTACTTTCGGGAGACCCAGGAACTGGTGTTCGACGCCCACGACAAGGCGTTCCAGTTCTATGGCGGGGTCTGCCGGCGCGGCATCTACGACAACATGAAGACGGCGGTCGAAGCGATCTTCGTCGGCAAGGCGCGTCGATACAATGGCCGCTTTCTGCAGATGTGCTCGCATCACTTGATCGAGCCTGTGGCCTGCACGCCCGCCTCGGGATGGGAGAAGGGTCAGGTCGAGAACCAGGTCGGCAATCTGCGCGACCATATGTTCCGGCCCAAGCCGCGGGTGAAGAGTCTCACCGAACTGAATGCGTGGCTGGAAGATCAGTGCGTCGCCTACGCCCAGCGAACCAAACACCCTGAGTTCAGGGATCGGACCATCTGGGACGTGTTCCAGGATGAACGCGCAAGCCTGATGGAGCTGCGCGGCCCCTTCGACGGGTTCGTCGAGAAAGCTGTCAGGGCCAGCACCACTTGCCTGATCATGGCCGATCATAACCGCTACAGCGTCGATGCGCGCGCCGCCGGCCGGATGGTGCTGGTGCGCTCCCATGCCGAACGCATCGTCGTGCTGCTGGGCGATGAGATGGTCGCCGACCACCCGCGCCACTTCCGGCGCGACCAGATCATCTACGATCCCTGGCATTATCTGCCGGTACTGATGAAGAAGCCCGGCGCATTGCGCAATGGCGCCCCGTTCAAGGACTGGGAACTGCCGCCCGCCCTAACCCAGGTCCGCGCCAAGCTGAAGCAACACGGCGACGGTGACCGACAGTTCGTCAAGGTGTTGGGCGCGGTGCTCGATCACGGGCTGGCCGCCGTCGAGGCCGCCTGCGCGGAAGCGCTGGAGGCGGGCATCGCCAGTGGCGATGTGATCCTGACCGTGCTGGCGCGCCGGCGGCAGCCCGTGGCACCGCCCAGCATCGCCACGCCCGATGCGCTTCGCCTGAAGATCGAACCCGCGGCCGATTGTGGCCGCTACGACGGCATAAGGAAGATCGCCTAATGGAACGCCACGAGATTCTGGACGCCATGAGCGAACTGAAGCTTTACGGTATGCGCGCCAGCTTCGATGAGGTTGCCGGCAAAGGTCTTGCCCGGCGCGATGAGATCTATCCTCTCATCGCCAGCCTGATCCGGGCCGAACGCACCCACCGGCAGGCCCGCTCGATCAGCTACCGCATCGGCGGAGCCAAGTTCCCGGTCCTCAAAGATCTCGACAAGTTCGTCTTCGCCGATACGCCGGTCGATGAAGGGCAAGTTCGCGAACTCGCCACCGGCACTTTCCTCGACGCCAAACGCAATGCGATCTTCATCGGCGGCACCGGAACCGGCAAAACCCATCTTTGCATTGCCGTCGCTTCGGCCGTGATCCGCGCCCGCGCCAGGGGACGGTTCTTCAACCTCGTCGATCTCGTCAACCAGCTCGAGCAGGAGAAGGCCGCGGGCAAGAGCGGCAGGCTGGCCGAGAAACTGCTGCGCCACGATCTCATCGTCATCGACGAACTCGGCTATCTGCCGTTCAGCCAATCCGGCGGTCAGCTGCTGTTCCATCTGATCAGCAAGCTCTACGAAAACACATCGCTGCTGATCACCACCAATCTCGCCTTCGCCGATTGGCCGCAAGTGTTCGGCGATGCCAAGATGACCACCGCCATGCTCGATCGCCTGACCCATCAC
>JBARNF010000957.1:0-14331 GCA_049802835.1 Bradyrhizobium sp. | reverse complement strand
CGCTGGCGAAGACCAACGCCGCTCCGGCGACCATCGCCGCCGCCAGGGCCGCGGCCGAAGCGGCCCACATTGCCGACGCGAACCTGACCGACGCGCTGCTGGCCGACAAGGAGACCGACGGGCGCCTCAAGGCCGCACGACGGGCCCTGGCGGCCGAGCAGAACGGCCGGAAGTCCTCGACCGCGCCGCAGGCGACAACTCCGGTCAGCCTGTCCGACAAGTAGGACCGCTGGTATCGTCTCGCGTCGAGGCTCGCCGCGGCAGGCACGCGGCCAGACCCTACGCCCGCTACGCGTCGGCACGCTCCAGCGTGTCGACCGTAACCACGCCATGGACGCGCGAGACGCAGGTGCAGAGCTTGCGGTTCTCGTGCTTCTGCTCCGCGCTGAAGAACACGTCGCGATGATCGATCTCGCCCTCGACCTCGACTACGTCGATTGTGCAAACGCCGCACTCGCCGCGCCGGCAGTCGGCCATCACCTCGTGGCCCGCCGCGTTGAGCACATCGAGCATGGAGCGATCGCGGGGCACGATGATCTCCTCACCGCTGCCGCGCAGCCGCACCTTGAACGGCTCGGCGGCGAGGCGGCCGCTCGAGCCGAAGGTCTCGTAGCTGAGGTCGGTCGCCGCGCGGCCGCAGGCGGACCACGCACTGCGCGCCGCATCCAGCATCCGCATCGGACCGCAGAACAGCACGGTGGCGCCGCCGGACAGCCCGGCAAACAGCTGCGCCAGATCGAGCCGCTGCGACTCCTCGGCGTCGTACACCGTGAGGCGTTCGCCGAGCAGCGTCGACAGCTCCTCGACATAGGCGGCATCGCGCCGCGAGCGCACCGCGTAATGCAGCGAGACGTCGGCGCCCTTGCGCATCAGGGCCTGCGCCGCGCCGAGCAGCGGCGTGATGCCGATGCCGCCGGCGACGAGACAATATTGCGGGCGCTGCCAATCGACCTGCAGCAGCGAGGTCGGGCTCGTCACCTCCACCCGCGCGCCGGGCTGCAGCGACCACAGATAGAGCGACCCGCCGCGTGAATCCTCGGCGAGACGGACTGCGATCCGATAGCCCTGCGGCTCGGCTTCGCCGACCAGCGAATAGGAGCGCACGTCCGGCTGGCCGCCGACGAGAACGCTGAGCTTGATATGGCTGCCGACTGCGTAGGGCGCACAGACATGGTTGTCGGGACGCAGGATGAATTCGCGAATTCCCGGCGCGAGGTCCCGCGTCGAGACCAGGGTCGCGGTCGACCAGTTGTCCTCGAAGCGCATGATCGTTTCCTCAGTTCGTGGTCTGCATCTTGATCAGCACGGCCGCCGGCACGAGATCCATCGGACCACGCGCCTTGACCGCCAGCCGCAGATTGCGGGCGGCGAGGCGGGCGTGCTCGCGCATGATCGCCTCGGCGCGCGCGCCCTCGCGATTCTCGATCGCATCGACCACGATGCGGTGATGCTCCTGCGCCACCACCAGGATGTGTCGCGCCTCGGGCAACGCCGACTGCGCCATCACGAAGCCGCTCGGCGATGCGAACGGCAGCGCACTGGCGCGATCGACCTGGCGGATGACCGGCGCACTGCGCGACAATTCGGCGAGAAGAGCGTGGAAACGCGCATTGAGCGCAACGTAGGACGAGAACGCTTCGAACGAGAGCTCGGCCGGCGCGATCAGCTCGTCGATCTGGGCGAGGCATTCGCGCATCGGCTCGGTGTCGCGCACGGACACCCCGCGCTCGGCGGCGAGCCGCGCCGCCAGGCCTTCCATCGTGCCGCGTACCTCGATGGAATCGAGCACGTCACGCTCGGAGAACGATTTCACCATGAAGCCGCCGGACGGAATGGCCTCCAGCAGCCCCTCCTCCTCCAGCCGCACCAGCGCCATGCGCACCGGCGTGCGCGAGACGCCGGCGGCCTCCACCGCCTGCAGCTCCGAGATGCGCTCGCCGGGCCGCAATGCGCCGGTCAGGATCAGATCGCGCAAGGTGAGCTGCGCCCGGACCGTCTGCGAGATCGAGCGCTCGCTGTCACGCTCAGCCATTCCGATTACTCCGCGGCTTCGCGCAGCGGTGTTTCGCGTGCGATCATCCGGTCGATGATCCGCCGCGCCCACATTGCGCCTGCATCGATGTTGAGATTGTAGAACACGCGTCCGGGATTCTCGTCCATCGCGCGCTGCTGCGCTTCCAGGATCAGCTCGTCCTCGCGGAAGATGCCCGACACGCCCTCGCGGATCTCCGTCGTCAGCCGCTGCTCGGAGAGCTGGTAGTTGCGGGCGAATGCCCAGAAATAGTGGCAGCTCCGCTCGGTCTCCGGCGTGATGGTGTTGAGCACCATGCCGTTGACGCCCTGCGAGCGGTCGCCTTCCGGCGCTCCCGTGCCGGTCGGCGCGACGCCAACGTCGATCGTGACGGTGCACGGCGCCTCGAAGCGGATGATCTGCCAGCGATCGACCAGGCCGTCCTGGCCGAGCTGCTTGGCCCAGAACGGCGGCGGCTCGATGCCGCGCATCCAGCGCGTCACGGTCGCGGTGCGCTCGCCATGGGTGACGTCGAACGGCGCTTCCGCCACTGCGTCATTGCCGATCGACGAGCCGTGCACGAAGGTCTCGTGCGTCAGGTCCATCAGATTGTCGACCACCAGGCGGTAGTCGCAATTGACGTGAATGGTCTTGCCGTCGCCGGCCCAGGCGGGATCGTGATTCCAGTGCATGTCGGGAATCGTGGCGGGATCGGCCAGCGCCGGATCGCCCATCCACAGCCAGACGAAGCGATGACGCTCCACCGCCGGATAGGCGCGCACGCAGGCCGAGGGGTTGATGGTCTCCTGCGAGGGCATGAAGGTGCAGCGGCCCTGCGGATTGAACTTCAGCCCGTGATAGCCGCAGACGAGAGTATCGCCTTCGAGCCGGCCCTTGGACAAGGGCACCAGCCGATGCCAGCACGCATCTTCGAGGGCAGCAATGGTGCCATCGGCCTTGCGGTACATCACCACATGCTTGCCGCAGATGGTGCGAGCCAGCAGGGCCGGCTTGACCTCGGCGTCCCAGGCGGCGGCGTACCAGGCATTCATCGGAAAAGAGGCGGCCATGGGTGTCTCCTCGGATCGGTATACTTTGTTGGGAAATTGTATACAGCAACACCTGTGCCGGACGCAAGATCCCAGCGCAGAGCCGGGAGTTTCCAATTTTTTGTATACAATGACGGGGATCGAAGTTCCCCGGACCGCCGTCCGGCGAGACCGGTCCGGCAGGCAGGGCCGGACCTTACCGTCGGCTCAGCGGTCGCTTTGACCGTCACAGCCCCTCGCCCTTGAGCCACGCTGCGCCGCGCGCATAGAGCGCTTCGACCTCCGGCCCCTTCAGGCCCGGCATATCGCGCTTCACGGTATAGCCGATCCGCGTCTGCAGATAGGCGAGGTGGCGATAGCCGACCGGAAACTGCTCGAGCAGCGCGCGATCGAGCGCCGGCACCGCGCCTGGCGTCACCGGGTCCATGCGGTCCTTCTCGTAGATCGGCTGGCGCAGCACGATGCCCCATTTGCCGGCGCGCTTCTCGAGAAAGTCGTAGAAGCGCCCGGTGCACAGCACGTCGCAAACGACGCCTTCGACCTCGGCGCGCTGCGAGATCGTCATCTTGGTCTGGCTGATCGCGCGCTCGCCTGCGAGATCGACCGAGATGCCGCCGAGAAAGTGCAGGATGTTGACGCCCTTGGCCCAGGCGGTCTTGCTGATCTCGATGAACTCGTCGCCGGTGCCTTGCGTCCACGTCGCCATCATCCGTCCGTCCGGATGCCACACGGTACGAAACCGCTCCCAATCGCCGGCGTCGCGCCAGATCGCCCAGTTCTGCAGCAACTCGCGGATCTGACGGTCGTCTTCGATGGCGGCGGCGGTCTTGGTCATCTCGGCATTCCTTTTTCGTTGCCCAGCTGCTGGATACATGGGTACGGGCACCGCTGCAAAACTCACATTGCTGGTGATGAAGTCCAAGAACGCGTCAAACATTCGGTGTCGTCCCGGGCAAGTCCGCCAGCGCGCAGCGTTGCCGGACGCCGACCCGGGACCCATACGCCGCGGCGGACGTAGTTGGGAGAGAACTGTCGACCAGCGTGCCTAGCACATCTTCCTGGGGTTATGGATCCCGGATCGGCGCGCGCGTGCCGCGCGCTTGTCCGGGACGACAGTTGAGTAGCTGGTCGGCACCTTCGTCAACCGTAACAAGATGGCGACATGCATCATCGAGGCACGCGCATCATCATCTCGGCACGCGCTTAGATCCCGCGGCACGTCGTGCCCGGGTGATGCATTCGTCATGTCCCTCCTCAATAACGAGAGGGCGCGGAGAAGGCCGGGAGCCTGCCGCCCCCATGGCCCGCCTGCAGAAAGAAATGCAGGCGGCAGGTACCACAGGTTCGGCTGGGACTTCCCGGCCTTCCCCGCGCGAATGGTTTTAACGGTGTCCTTCGTGCTCTCCCTGGGGATCGGCTTTCTTGCCCCCATCGCCCGCACTGCGCGTCACAGCACAGCCACGAACTTGACCTCAGCGTCGAGAGGCCAGGACCACACGACTTCGCCGTCCGTGACGCCTGCGCTCGTCGGGCACAGCCGTCACGTCCATCGCAGCCCACCTCCACGTTTCGTGACGACGCGTACGTCCCTCTGCACGAGGCGGGTTGCGCAGAGATAAGCACGATTTCCGAAAAACAGCAATCGAAATCTTTTCATCGATGTCCGCTGCCGTCGGCGGGTCGCACGCGCCACCATGCGCCAGCTCTCGGACCGTCTATTCCGGAATCCGTGCGATCAGCTGATGATGGGCATTGACGCCGATGTCGCCGCGCTGCGCGCCATGAGCCGCACCGTCGCTGTGATAGACGAGCAGCACGGCGTTGTCGTGGGTCAGAGGCTGCGGCGCCGTGATCGTCAGCTTGGCCTTGCCGTCAACCCCGGCCACGACGTCATTGGTCGTGGCGGTGCCGTCGAGCGGCGTGAAGCCGATGGGCTTCTGGTCGAAATGGTTCTCGAACAGGCTGTAATGGCCGCCCGGCTTCAGATGATCGAAGCTCATGGCAATCTCGACCTTGCCGCCGGCCATCGGCGTGAGCGTCACGCTGCCGGAAGCCGCGAGCCAGTCCCCGAGCGTGAAGCCGATCGCCTCCCCCTTTGCATTGGAGATCGCAATCGTCTTCGCATCCTGATCGATGAAGGCCGGGCGGAAGCCGGCGACATGGGCGATGGCCTGCGGCCCGACGGCGGCCGGCGCTGCGGCATCGGCGACGAAGGCCTGGGGATCGAGCGTCTTCGGCTGCTTTGTCTCGGCCGAGAAGAATGCAGCATGTGTGACGAAGGTCAGCTGACTTGCATCGGCCGCCATGCTGGCGCCGGAGGGAGCCAGAGAAGCGAGCAGCAGCACCGCGCCGGCCCACGCGATCATGTTCTTCGATCGTTGCATTGTCTTATTCTCCTGGCGCCTCGCGCATGTCGACGCGCGGGATGCGCGTCCTGGCGGACCCGTCCGCGCCGAAGCCCTGCTGTCTGTTCGTTCCGAATGCGGCGAAGGTTACCCGCGCTGCGGGCCTGCTCACCCTTGCCGGGCGCGCAGCGCTGCGCGCTCAGTCCTGGGCGAACACGCGTGGCGCGACCGAGAGGAACATGCGGCGGCCGAACAGGCCGGCCGCCCCGATGAGCAGGACCGCCGTTCCGACGTTCCACATCAGGATCATCAGCGAGGCGTCGATGGTATGGAACAGCGCGAGCGCCGTCGATGTGATGGCAGAGACGGCGAGGCTGCCCATCAGCGCGACCATGGTCGGACGAAGCCGCGCGGCATAGCGCAGCATCACGAGTAAGGCCAGCGACAGCGGCAGACTCGTCACCGCGAGCGTCGTGAAGCAGCGCGCCGCTTCGCCCGGGCTCATGCCGTCGGGACCGATCGCGACCCAATCCGTGAGGCACTGATAGCCGATGTTGGACAGCCAGAGTGCAAGCGCCGGCAGCGGCAGCAGCATCCAGAGTCGCGAGCGGTCGGGAAGACTGACAAGAAACGCCGCGATCACCGCCAGCACGCCGGTCATGATCGATCCCAGGAGGCTGGTGATGAAGGGCGCATCGTGCAGGCGCTGCGCCAGATCCGGACGAATCCCCTGGTTGACGGCGAGCAGCGCCACGACGGCCGTTGCTCCCAGCAGCCAGCCGCAGGCGCGCAGCAGCGGTGGCCGCAGCCGTCTCACCGGCCGCATGTCGGTCGCAAGAGAATCGATCAGGTCGTTGGTCTCGATCATGACTCGTTCCGCGGAATGAGCAGCTTCTGAAGGCTCTTCAGAGCGCGGTGCATGTTGACTTTCAAGGAGGTCGTGGACATTCCGGTCGCCGCCGACGCCTCCCTGAGCGATAGCTCCTTGAGCTTGAGCAGCCGCACGGCCTGTTGCTGCGCCGGCGGCAGGTTGCCGATCGCCCGCTCCAACTCGCGACGGTCGGGAGTCGCCTCCGCACTGGTCTCGGGCTCGGCTGCGATCTCGTGCTCCGGCGCCAACGCGATCTCGCGCCCGCGCTGGCGGACGTGCCGCCGCACCCGATCGATCAGGCGGCGGTTGGCGATGGTCACCAGCCACGGCGCGAACGGACGTGTCGGATCATAGGTGTGCCGGATCGAATGAACGGTCAGCAGCACGTCCTGCACCGCGTCCTCGATGTCGGTTCGGTCGTTGCAGCGCCGGGCCGCGAGCGAGCGCAGATACGGCGTGATCTCCTGCAGCAGCCGCTGATAGGCGACGCGATCACCTTCCTGGGCATGCGCCATCAGGATCGCCCAGTCCAGCCCTCGCCGCCCCGGCTTGACCTCGGCACTCGCCTGATGGCCAGCCGAGACAAGCCTCAGCCGCGGCGCGGGCCCACCCGGGTCACTGCTCATCGGCGCCCTCCGCCTTTCGACTGAACAACGCCACCAGACGATCGAGACTGACGGGACCGGGCCCCAGGGCGATGATCGCGATCGCCATCGCAGCCCATGGCAGATGAAAATTGGCCCAGCCGTCGGGGACCACGAGCTGGATGATTGCGGTCATCGCCAGAAGCCCGAGCGCGCTGAGCCGGGTCGCGAGCCCGGCCACCAGAAGCACAGGCAGCACGATCTCGGCCACGCCGTCGAGGACCGCAAGAGCTGCCGGCCAAGGCAAGTCGTAGGCCTGCCCGAGCACATGCAGCTTGAACTCGTCCTCGAACAGGTAGGAAGCGGCCGGCGACAGCGACAGGACTCCATCCCATTTGGTCAGGCCGGATCTGAAGAACGGGACCGCCAGCGCGATCCGCAGCACCGGGGGCGCCACGATCCGCGCCAGGCGAGCGAGCCGATCCGTTGCATCCCGCACGACGACGGCGAGGGCAGGAATGGTTGCAGCCGCGCTCATGCCGTCGCCGCCATCGGCGCGAGGTCGAAGCCGATCACGGCCCCGCTGTGGATCAGGTCGTGAAGCGTGCCGGCGAGGTCGAAGCGGACGTCGGCGCGCAGCGCATCCTCGAGCGCCGTCAGAATCGATCGGCCGGCGAAGAGCGCCTCAACAAAGGCGAGGCTGCCCGCCGGGATCGAGCGGACCACGACATCGGCATCCGGACGGACGATCAGCACGGCTTCTCCTCCCGCATCGAGAGCCACGGGGCCAGGAATTGCTCCCGCCGCATTCATCTGCCAGATCGTGAGCACGGGAAACGGCGAGCCGACGAGCCGCAGCGACGGATGAAAGCGCAGGCGAAGCCCGGGCAGATCGGCCGGCACGATGGCTGCGAAGGCCGCCGGCGTGACCGGCTCCGCCTCGGCGGCGTGATAGGCCTCCGTCCAAGCGCGTTCAATCCGGGCGACGTCCGCCAGATAGGGCAGCGCCGCTGCCGGCGCGAAGCCGCGGATGAACGCGGCGAAACCGGCGCTGTAGTCGAGCAGGATGGGAGAGCGCGGAAGCTCGAAGCCGACATAGCGCCGTGCCATGGCCTGGAAGAACTCCGACCCGACGATGCGATGCACTGCCGGATAGGCGTCTTTCAGCGTGGCCGTCAAGCCGACCACCACGTTGTTGCGGTAGACGCCGAACCGCCGCCGGCTCGACCTGCCGTCCGGCCCGACCAGGCCGAGGGGTACAGGCTGCTCGGGATCGAGCAGCGCACGCGCAAAGCTGCCGAGACGTTCCGCCAGCGGCGGCATCACGCCACCTCCGTCACGGGCATGCGCATGATCGCCTCGGCGCGGCGGGCCTCTGCCGCCAGCACCGGCCATGGCGGCACGTCGGCATCCCACTCGATCAGCGTCGGCACCGCACCGGTCGCCTGGACCGCGCGCGCATACAGCGCCCAGACGACGTCGTCGACCGGACGATCATGGGTGTCGATGAGGAGCGGCCGGCCCTGCTCGTCGGCCTCGCGCGCGTGGCCGGCGAGATGGATCTGCAGCACATGGCTGAGCGGAAATGCGTCGAGATAGGCATGCGGATCCCACTGCTGATTGGTCGCCGCGACGTGGACGTTGTTGACGTCGAGCAGGAGTCCGCAGCCGGTGCGGCGCGCGATCTCGGCAATGAAGGCGGGTTCGGACCAGCTGCTCTCGGCGAACGCGACATAGGTGGACGGATTTTCGAGCAGCATGCGGCGGCCGAGCGTGCTCTGCACCTCGTCGAGGTGGGCGCAGATGCGGTTCAGCGTCTCCGTCGTGTAGGGGACCGGAAGCAGGTCGTTGAAGAACCCGGCATCGTGCGACGACCACGCCAGGTGCTCAGAGAACAATCCGGGCTCGTAGCGCGCAATCAATTGGCGGAGGCGGGCGAGATGGGCGCGGTCGAGCGGGCGATCGGCGCCGATCGACAATCCGACGCCGTGAAGCGACAGCGGATAGCGCTCGCGAATGGCCGTGAGGTCGCGATGCGGCGGCCCGCCCGCGCCCATGTAGTTCTCGGCATGCACTTCGAAGAAGCCGATATCGGGCGACGTTTCGACGATGCCGCGGTAGTGCTCGGCCTTCAGGCCGACGCCTGCCCGTGCGGGGATTCCTGCAGCCGTCGAGAATTGCGAGCGTGACACGTGCCGTCTCCGATCGAAAGTTGAGGCGGGCCGCAAGCAGCCCGCCTGCTGTGACTCAAGCCTTCGGCGTGAGGCTTCCCGATCCCTTCGGGGTCTGCATCGTCGTGCAGCTGCCCTTGGGCTCGAGCTTGAAGGCATTGCCCTGATAGTCCGCCGAGCTCGTCCCTGCGCATGTCGTGCCGGCGCCTGCGAAGCAATCGTTCTGGCCCTTCAGGGCGACGCCGAAGCACTTCTCCATCTTGCCGTCCTTCATGGCCTTCATGGTCTCGGCCTGCTTGGCCTTCATCATCTTTTCCATGTCGCCCTTGGCCATCATCTCCGCCGAGGCGGATGTCACGGCGAGCGTGCCGGCGGCGACCGCGAATGCGCCGACGATCATTGCGGACAGCGTGCGATTGGACATGCGTGTTCCTCCATTGTCAGGGTTGAGCCTGCGGACGTTGCAGGTGTCTGGCGGCCATCGGCACGCCTGCTCATTGGTTCGCTCCGATGCGAGGGAAGGTTACGTCGCCACGGTCGAGAGAGTGATGGGCGTCCGGCTGCGAAGGCCGTCCCATGCCTGCCATGAGGACCGACAGCAGGCCGCCTGCCACATCGCGGCGGCTGGTCATGCTCATTCCGCCACCTCCTCGACAGCGAGAACGGGCGAGGACTGCGGCACCGCGGGCCGGAATGCGATGAAGAAGAACAGCGGATTCGGCAGCCAGTACAGCCATCCAATCGAGGGCTCACGCCGGCCGTCGGAAAGCCTGAGGTCGAGCCAGACGTACAGGAACTTGTAGATGCACAGTCCCGGGATCCAGTTCGGACGAAGCCCGCTTGTTCTCAGGCAACGTCGCCGGATGTAGAAATTGCCTTCGAACGGCGTGATGTCCCAGAACCCGACCGGCCCCTCGGCAATCACCTCGCCGCTCGGGCGGTGCGTGATACGCACGATGCGCGAGCGCCTCACATGCAATTGGATACCTCCCGCTGACCGTTCCGGACGCCGCCGTCGTGACCATTCGATCGCAGACCTGGAAAGGTTACCACCTGGCGGCGCGCGCCCAACACGATGCGTCCGGCATGGTGTCGCGGGCCGCCTCGATCGTCTTTCCCCGCCCGCCCCGGCTCGGTTCCCCCAACCGACGCAGATGGCCGCGCCTCGACCACAATCAGGTGCGGTCATGGCGGCGAGCGCGGTAGAAAAATATCGGCGACATGGCACAGCCGATGTCGGATGGCGCGGTCCAGGATCGTCCTTGGATCAGCCGTGCCGGAAAACGCCGGCTTGAGACCATCGGCAGGGCTGCGCATCACGGGGTGAGGCGCAGTTCGCAGACAACGGAAGGAACTCGCAATGCCGACGAACAAGAACACGATCTGTCTGTGGTTCGACAAGGACGCCGAGGCCGCGGCGCGCTTCTACGCCGAGGTCTTTCCCGACAGCCATGTGAGCGCTGTGCATCGCGCGCCGGGCGACTATCCATCCGGCAAAGCGGGCGACGTGCTGACGGTCCAATTCACCGTGTGTGGCATCCCCTGTCTCGGCCTCAATGGCGGCCCCGTGTTCACGCACAACGAATCCTTCTCGTTCCAGATCGCGACCGACGACCAGGCCGAAACCGACCGCTACTGGAACGCCATCGTCGGCAATGGCGGGACGGAAAGCCAATGCGGCTGGTGCAAGGACCGCTGGGGCCTGTCCTGGCAGATCACGCCGCGCGCGCTGACCGACGCGATGGCCGCCGGCGGAGCCGAGGCCAAGCGCGCCTTCGCCGCGATGATGACGATGAAGAAGATCGACATCGCCGCCATCGAGGCCGCCCGGCGCGGCTGACGCCGGCGTGCGTGACGACGGAGCGCGGCGAAAGCGCGCTCCGCCTCAGGCGCGCACGCAGCGCAGATGCAGGAACAGCGGCCCGCGCAGCCAGCGCCGGCTGCTGTCGCGCCTGAGGCGGGAGCCATGCGACGTGGGAGCCTTGGGCCGAAACGAAATGGCCGAAACGAAATGCCGCCGCCGAGGGAACCATCGCATCGCGAGCCGATTGGCTCCATGACGCAATCACCCCCCCCCGGAGACAATGTCATGGCCATGAAGGCGCTTACGATCACTCTCGCAGCCGCAGCGAGCACATTGGTGGCTGCAGCGGCCTCCGCTGCCCCGCTCACGGCCGGTGCATCGGTCGTTCCGGAAAGCAGCATCCAGCAGGTTCGCATGGTCTGCAACGAGAACGGCCGCTGCTGGCGCGAGGACCGCGGCCGCCGTGTCGTGATCCGCGAGGAGCACCGGTATGGGCCTCGCGATCGCTATATCGAGCGGCATGATCATGACGACCGCGGCGGCATCGGCATCCGCGCGCCCGGCGTGAGCGTCGGCATCGGGACCGGCCGCTACTGACGAACGCCGAAGCGGACACTTCGGAATCGGAAGGCCGCCGGGCGATCTGCGGCCTTTGAGCCTTTTCAAGCAGAAGCGCTTCAGCACATGGGCTGGACTGCCGGACTGGAACCGGTGAAGTCGGAGCCGGATCACCTCCTCATCCGCCTCTGATGACAAATAGTTTCAGCCGGGCCTCGCTAATCGCGTCCGCACGCACCACATGCGATAGATCACCGCGCGTCTCCCGGCTGCCATCGGTGACTGAGAGCATTGCGCTCCCGCCGCGATCAGGAAGGCGGACCGCATGTCAAATAGCTCGAAATCCACCACCTCGAAGTTTGACGTCGCGATGCCCGGTATCCGCGCGTGGATGGTGCCGCCCGTTCTCGTGCCGATCTCCTTTGGGCTGCTGATCGTCGCTGCGGTCCTGGTTCAATGGTAGCCGTCCGCAGCGGGCCGCTGCCAGTTCAGGCCAACAGCTCCGCCGAGCCGGCGAAACGAGATCCCTCGTCGCTGGCTGCGACGCTCACCATGAGGGCGGAGAACGCGCTGGAGACAGCCGGGCGGATGCAGCCCGGCGGCGAACGCGCAGCGGCGATGAAGAAAGCCAAGATCCTCGCAAACGCCGCCGAGCTACTCACGCATTTCAGCGGGACGGGCAGCCTGCCGGGGAAGTGACGGCCGGGCGCTGGTCTGCTCCCGCTCACCTCTCAAGGGTCCGATCGCGGTATCCGATGCAGGGACAATCAGCAAATGCTCGAAATCCATCTCGCCACAGAGCCCCCTCCGCACGGCGCCGTTACGGACCGAGAGTTTCTGACTGCCGAGATTCGCAGCCTGAAACGTCTCCTCGCGGAGGCTGAGAGCGATGCAAAGACGCGGTCCAAGAAGGCTGAGATCGAAGCCAGAGAGCGCGAAGCGGTCGGCAGACTGCAGAAACTGATTCTCGAGGAACTGCACCACCGCATCAAGAACACGCTCGCGACCGTCGGCGCCATTGTCTCCCAGAGCCTTCGCAACCTGCCGGAAGCCGAGAGCGCACGGCATGCCATCTCCGGCCGCCTGCTGGCGCTCGGACATGCGCACGATCTCCTCCTGCAGGCGAAATTGTCCAGCGCCGATCTCGGCACGGTGATCCGCGGTTCCATCCAGGCCTTCGACACGCCCGACGAGTCACGATTTTCGATCTCCGGACCCGACGTCCTGGTGACGCCGGATGCCGTCGTCGCCATTGCGATGACGCTCAACGAGCTGTGCACGAACGCCCTGAAGTTCGGTGCGCTCTCCGTGCCGGAGGGGCGCGTCGATCTGCTTTGGACCGTCGACCGACAGACCCAGCGCGTGCACTTCGCCTGGACCGAAAAGCACGGCCCGACCGTTCGACAGCCCGCCAGCCGAAGCTTCGGAACACGGCTGATCGAAACGCTCGGCACCCAGATCAGGGGCAAGGTGCAGTTGACCTATGCGTCGTCGGGCTTGTCCTACACGTTCGACGCGCCGATCGCGGTTCTCAACGCGCCGTGAGACGCCGAACCGCCGATTTGCCGTCCGACCGATCAGGGTGTGCGCGGCCCGGCGCAGATCTGCTCGAGAAAATCGAGAAAGGCGCGCGCCCGCGACGAGATCAGCTTGCGGCTCGGGAAGATCGCGGTCAGTTGCGCAGCGCGGGTGTCGAACACGACCTCCGTGCCGATCTCGACGAGCCGGCCTTCGCCGAGCAGCTCCACGCAATAATGCTCCGGCAGGAACGAGACGCCGGCGCCGTGCACAACGGCGCGACGCACCGCCAGCGGATTGTTGATGCGGGCGACGCGTGGCCCGACGTCGAAGCGCACGAGATGACCATGCTGCTTGATCATCAGCGCCCGATCGCCGTAGCGCCGCTCGCAGATCATGAGGTGACTTTCGAGCGACCGCACGTCGTCGCCGATGTCGTGCGCTGAAAGATAGGCCGGGCTCGTCACCCAGATCAGGCGGCCGCCGATCAGCACCTTCTGCGCCAGCTCGGAATCCTCCTGCACGCCGACGACGACAGCGATGTCGAAGCGGTCGGCGAGCATGTCGATGGCGCGCGTGGTCGCCTCGACGTCGAGCTCGATGAGCGGATAGCGGCGATGGAATTCGGCGAGCTTGGGCGCCAGGATCTCCTCGCAGAACGCCGGCGGCAGCGCCACCGACAGCCTCCCGCTGGGGACGTCGACGAGCCCGGTCATGACCGCATCTGCCTCAGAGACCTGGTCGAGGATCTTCTGGCATTGCTGAAAGAACAGCTCGCCCTCACGGGTGACGCGGACACGCCGCGAATTGCGGTCGAATAGGCGGATGCCGAGGTCCTGCTCCAGGCGGGCGACCGACTTGCTGACCGAGGATTTCGGCATGCCCAGCGCACGCGAGGCGCCGGTCATGCCACCGATCGCCACCACGGCATGGAATACCGGAATGTCCTCGATCCGCCATTTCATCCCGGGCCGCGTTCATTGAGAGAAACGATCCGCGCATATTAGCATCATTGTCCAACCGCCGAAACGCCGTTGCGGGCGCGCCCTCGACACGTCGCGACCTGCGCCGCCGACAAGGCGGCGCAGGTCATATCTCCGGCAGGTTGATCCCGCGCGCCTTGGCCCAGCGCTCCAGGATCTTGCGCTCGTCGACGAAGGCCCCGCGATTGGCGAAGCCGCGCACCTGCACCGCACGATGCCCGCGGTCGAGCTCGACCGTCAGCAGCCGCTCCGTCTTGCCGGCGTGACGGCGGCGCAGCGACCAGATCGAGGCGTAGCCGGCGATGCACTTCGCCGCGTAGCTCGCGACGCAGTGACGCATCGCCCGCGACTCGGCGACGAGGTCCTCGGCGGTCCGCAGCTGCGTGATGACATATTCGTCGCGCTTCGCGAACGCCTTGGCTGACGGGCTCCACGAC
>JBARNF010000956.1:0-1546 GCA_049802835.1 Bradyrhizobium sp. | reverse complement strand
CCTGCCCGCAATATCTGTTCATGACCGCTGACGATCTCGACAAGCCCGGCATCGAGGGCGCGAAGTGGATGTGCAGCCCGCCGCCGCGCCGCGCGCCCGACCAGGAGGCGCTGTGGCAGGCGCTGTCGCTGGGCGACCTGCAGACGATCTCGTCCGATCATGCGCCATATCGCTTCGACGAGACCGGCAAGCTGCGCGCCGGTCCCAATCCGAACTTCAAGCAGGTCGCCAACGGCCTGCCGGGCCTGGAACTGCGGCTGCCGCTGCTGTTCGACGCGATGGTGTCGAAGGGGCGCCTCGGCCTCAATAAGTTCGTCGAGCTGACAGCGACGGCACCGGCCAAGGTCTACAATCTGCACCCCAAGAAGGGCGCGATCGCGATCGGCGCCGATGCCGACATCGCGCTGTGGGATCCGGACAAGCGCGTCACCATCAGCGATGCTGACATGCACGACCTCGCCGGCTACACGCCGTTCGCCGGCCGCAGCGTGCAGGGCTGGCCCGTGACCGTGCTGTCGCGCGGCCGCGTCATCGTCGATGGCGGCAAGCTCGCGGTCGAGCCGGGTTCGGGCCAGTTCCTCGCGCGCAGCGGCGGCGAGGCTGCGAAGCCGACCGGGCGCCTGGTGCCGGACATGGATCCCGAGCAGAATTTCGGTGCGACGCTGCTCTAGGCGCGAATAGTCATTGAGGTTGCTGATGATGTTCACGGCGTCGCGTCCCACTCCGTCATGCCCGGGCTTGACCCGCCTGCGCGGCCGAAGCCGCTTCGGCGCGGCGAAGGCCCGGGCATCCACGCCTTCCTTGCCCAGACCGACGACGTGGATGGCCGGGACTGCGCCCGGCCGTGACGGGCGGAGAGAGCGGGGCCTTCATCGCGCGGCGATGCGCGCGACCAGAGGTCCGCCATGCATGTCCTGATCTTCGGCGGCGCCGGCTTCGTCGGGCTCAACGTCGCGCAGGGCCTGCTGGAGCGCGGGCACGCCGTGACGATCTTCGACGCGGCGGACTTGCCCAGGGCAGCGCAGCGCACCTTCGCTGTTCATGGTGATCGCCTGCGCCTGATCAAGGGCGACGTCACCGATGCCAGCGCCGTTGCGGCTGCCGTCGCCGGCGGCTGCGATGCCGTCTTGCTGGGGGCTGCGATCACAGCCAGTCCCGAGCGCGACGCGGCCGAGCCCGAGCGCATTCTCGCGGTCAATCTGCTGGCGCAGGTGCCGATCCTGCAGGCGGCGCGCAGCGCTGGCGTCCGCCGCGTGATCAACCTGTCTTCAGCGGCTTCATACGGCGCCAGCGCTCAGCGCTTTGCTGTGCTGGACGAAAGCACGCCGTGCGAGCCGGTGTCGCTCTATGCGATCACCAAATTCGCCTCCGAGCGCGTCGCGGCGCGGCTGAGCGATCTGTGGCAGACGGACGTGATCAGCGCGCGGCTGTCGGCCGTGTTCGGCCCGTTCGAGCGCGGCGGAGGCGTGCGCGACACGCCGTCACCACAGGCGCTGATCGCGGCGTGCTGTGCGCGCGGCGAGCCCGCGTTGTTGAACGAGCCGGG
>JBARNF010000955.1:0-5280 GCA_049802835.1 Bradyrhizobium sp. | reverse complement strand
TACGGTCCCCATGCGGAACCGCAGCGCTATCCCGATCCCGACATCGTCGTCATCGATGAGAAGCGCTTCAAGGCCAAGGTCGGCAACACCACGATCAAGCGTCTGTTCACCGGCTGCCTCTGGGCCGAAGGACCGGCCTGGAACACGCAAGGGCAGTATCTCGTCTGGAGCGACATCCCGAACAACCGGCAACTGCGCTATCTCGACGACGATGGCCACATCTCCCAGCAGTTCCGCAAGCCGTCCAACGAATCGAACGGCAATACGTTCGACTATGAAGGGCGGCAGATCACCGCCGAGCGCACGCGCCTTGTCCGCTTCGAGCACAATGGCTCGGTCACCGTCCTTGCGGAGAAAGCCAACGACAAGCCGCTCAACGGCCCCAACGACATGGTCGTCAACCCCAGCGACAAGTCGATCTGGTTCACCGATCCCGGCTACGGTTCGATCAACCTGTATGAAGGGCAGAACGCACGCAACGGCTCCAACCAGCCGTTTCAGAAGGAAGCGGTCTATCGCGTCGATGCGCAGTCCGGCGCGATCAGCAAGGTCGCCGACGAGCCGTTCAAGCCGAACGGCATCGCCTTCAGCCAGGACTACAAGAAGCTCTATGTCTGCGACACCGGCATCACGCACTACCCCAACGCCAAGAACGTGATCTGGCAATACGACATCAACGGCGACAAGCTCGCCAACGGCAAGGTGTTCATCGACATGACGCTGGACGGCAAGTCGGGCTTTCCGGATGGGCTGCGGGTCGACATCGACGGCAATATCTGGGTCGGCGCCGGCTGGGTCGGCGAAGGCTATGACGGCGTCCACATCTTCGCGCCCGACGGCGTCCGCATCGGCCAGATCAAGCTGCCGGAGATCTGCGCCAATGTCTGCTTCGGCGGCAAGAAGCGCAACCGCCTGTTCATGACCGCGAGCCAATCGCTCTATGCGGTCTATGTCGAGACTCAGGGCGCGCATATTTGTTAGCTCGAACGGCCGCTCTCACCACGAGTCGTCCCCGCGAACGCCGGGACCCATAACCACCGGCCGTCGTTGCGGCAGAAGGTATCAGACGCCCTGCTCCACCGAGAGGCCGCAGCGTATGGGTCCCCGCGTTCGCCGGGACGACAATCAACCAGTATTTCTCAACCCCGCCGAGATGCCGTTGATCGTCAGCTGAATCCCGCGCAGGACTTGCTCGTCCGGGTTCTGCGCGCGGTGCTCCTTCAACAGCTCCACCTGCACGTGGTTGAGCGGGTCGAGATAGGGGAAGCGGTTGCGCACCGAGCGCTCCAGCAGCGGATTGCCCTGCAGGAGCCGCTCCTGCCCCATGATGTCGAGCAGCGTCTCGATCACCAGATTCCATTCGCGCCGGATGCGGCCGAAGATCTGCTCGCGCAGAGCCTCGTCGGGCACCAGCTCGGCATAGCGCGAGGCGATGGCGATCGAGCTCTTGGCGAGCACCATGTCCATGTTCGATAGCAGCATGCGGAAGAACGGCCATTCGCGATAGAGCTCGCGCAGGAATGGCATGCCCTGCTCCGGATTTTCCGCGATCCAGGTCTCGACCGCGCTGCCGAAGCCGTACCAGCCGGGCAGCATCAGCCGGCACTGCGCCCAGGAGAACACCCAGGGAATCGCGCGCAGATCCTCGATCGCACGGGTCTTCTTGCGCGAGGCCGGGCGGCTGCCGATGTTGAGGGTCGCGATCTCATTGATGACGGTGGAGGCCCAGAAATATTCAACGAAGCCGTCGGTCTCGTAGACCAGGCCGCGGTAGGCCTTGAAGGCCAGCTCGGAGAGGCGATCCATCGCGGTGAGGTATTCGCGCTTCGGTGCCGGCTGGCGCGGATGCAGCAGGCTCGCTTCCAAGGTCGCCGCGGCGAGGATCTCGAGGTTGTTGCGCCCGACCTCCGCGTTCGAATATTTGCTCGAGATGATCTCGCCCTGCTCGGTGATGCGGATCTGGCCGTTCACGGCGCCGCCGGGCTGGGCGATGATCGCGTCATAGCTCGGTCCACCGCCACGGCCGACCGAGCCGCCACGACCGTGGAACAGCCGCAGACGCACGCCGTGACGCTCGAAGATTTCGACCAGGTGGATCTCGGCCTTGTAGAGCTCCCAGCCGGAGGTGACGAAGCCACCGTCCTTGTTGCTGTCGGAGTAGCCGAGCATGACCTCCTGCACGGCGCCGCGGCTGTCGACCAGGCGGCGATAATCGTGCAGCGCCAGCATCCGGTCCATGATGCCGCTGGAGGCCTGCAGGTCCTCGATCGTCTCGAACAGCGGCACGATGTTGACGCCGCAGCGGCCGGAGGGATCGATCAGGCCGACCTCCTTCAGCAGCAGTGCGACCTCCAGCATGTCCGACATGCCCTTGCACATCGAGATGATGCACTGAGGAATCACATCGGCCCCGAAGGTCGCGTGCGCTTCCGCGGCGGCGCGGAACAGCTCGAGCTCGCCGACGGTTTCGTCGCTGTACTTGATGAACTGTGACACCAACGGGCGCGCATTGCGCAATTCGCTGACCAGGAGGCCGACCCGCGCGTCCTCGCCGAGCGCCAGATAGGACATGCCGGGCATCGCGGTGTCGATCAGCTCGGCGACCGTCCGCTCGTGCACGGCCGAATTCTGCCGGATGTCGAGCCGCGCCAGATGGAAGCCGAAGCAATCCACGGCGCGGCGCAACAGCCGCAGCCGCCCGCGCGCGATCACCTCGGCGTTATTGGCGATCAGCGAGCGATGCAGCACGTCGAGATCGTCCTGGAACTCCTTGACGCCGTCATAGGGCGCGACCGCGCCCACCGGCAGACGGCTGATCTGAATGCCGAGCTTCTTCGCAGTCGCCGCCAGCCGCGCATAGATGCCGGACACGGCCAAACGATACGGCTCGCCGCTCCGATGTGGCGAGGTGTCGGGCGAGCGCTCGGCCAGCGCGCGCAGCTCCTCGGACACGTCGGCGAGATGCGCCGCGATCGACAGCTCGCCACCGAGCAGATGCAGCTCTTCCAGGTAATAATGCAGCGCGAGGCCGGATTGCAGTTTGAGCGTTCCGCGCATCACCTCCGCGGTCACGAACGGGTTGCCGTCACGATCGCCGCCGATCCAGCTGCCCATGCGCAGGAAGGAGGCGAGATCGCCGGCGACCTCTGCACCGTCATCGAGGCGATCCTCGAGCGAGCACAGCAGGCGCGGCACCTCGCGCAGGAAGGTGTAGTCGTAGAAGGACAGTCCGTTGCCGACTTCGTCGAGCACCGTCAGCTTGGTCCGGCGCAGCAGGTTGGTCTGCCACAACGTCAGCACCGCCCGCCGCAGCGCCTCGTCGTTGGCTTCGCGCTCCTCGGGCGTCAGCTGCATCCGCTCGCGGCGGTCGAGCAGCATCGCGACCTCCATCTCGCGGTCCATCGTGCTCTTGCGGCGCACCTCGGTCGGGTGCGCGGTGAGGACGGGACTGACCAGCGCGGTCGAGAAGAACTTGCGCAGATCGGCGGCCTCGAACCCCGCCGACTTGGCGTGGGCGAGCGTCGCCGCCAGCATGCCGGCGCCGCCATTGGCATCAGTTCGCGCGCGCATGCGGCGGATGTTGTTCTGGTCCTCGGCGATGTTGGCAAGGTGGGAGAAATAGCTGAACGCACGCACGATGCGGACGGTCTCCGCGATCGTCATGCCGTCGAGGATCTGCTCCAGCTCGCGTCGCGCCTGACGGTCCTCGTCGCGGTGGAACCGCACCGAGGTCTGCCTGATGCGTTCGACCAGCTCGAACAATTCGGCGCCCTCCTGGTCGCGAACGGTATCGCCGAGGATGCGGCCGAGCAGGCGGATGTCGTCCCGAAGCCTTGCATCCTCCTCCATCGCCTGCGCGTCGGCGGCGCGATTGGGGCGGATTTCCTCGGACGGCATAGTTTGCGGCGACATGGATGCGCTCTCCAGCAGCTGCCTATTTACGGGTCAGTCTGCCGTATCTGTACCGCAGCGCAAGATCAAGAAAGAGGCGTTGCCTGCTCAATTCGATGCTGGTGTCGTGTCCTTATCCCCGCCGAATGCCGCCGATCGGTCAGATTTTCCGACCCGCCTGCTCCCAATAGGGATCGCGCAACCGCCGCTTGAAGATCTTGCCGGAATCCTCGCGCGGCAGTTTGTCGTGGATTTCGATGTGCTTGGGCACCTTGTAGTCGGCCAGCGACGCCTTCAGCCGGGCCTTGACCTCGCCGGTGTCCAGCACGATTCCGGGCTGCGGCTCGACCACCGCCATCAGGGCTTCCCCGAACTCGGCATCCGGAATGCCGAACACCGCGCAATCGTGCACCCCGGGCACCGCATGCAGCACCGCCTCGATCTCGGCCGGATAGATGTTGACGCCGCCGGAGATCACCATGTCGCGCTTGCGGTCGCACAGGAACACGTAGCCCTCGGCATCGAGGTAGCCGACGTCGCCCGACGTGATGAAACCGTCGCGGTCGATCTCGGTGCGCTTCTCCGGCTTGTTGTGATAGGTGAAATCCGGATTGCTGGCGATGCGCGAGTAGATCTCGCCGACCTCGCCCTGCGGCAGGACTTGGCCGTCCTCAGCCAGGAAGCGCAGCTCCGCACCCGGCGCGACCTTGCCGACGGTGCCGGGCTTCTTCAGCGCATCCTCGGAGGTCGCAAAGGTCACGGCACCGGACTCGGTCGAGCCGTAGAACTCGTAGATGACAGGCCCCCACCATCCGATCATCGCGCGCTTGACGTCGGCCGGACACGGCGCGGCGGCATGGATGACGTGGCGCAGCGACGAGACGTCATAGCGGCGGCGAACCTCCTCCGGCAGCTTCATCAGCCGGATGAACATCGTCGGCACCATGAAGATGGTGTCGATCCGCTCGGCCTGGATGATGGCCAGGAACTCTTCCGGCTCGAAGCGCGGCATCAGCACCAGCGCGCCGCCGAGACGGCCGGCGCGCAGGCCGAACGCGTTCGGCGCCGAATGATACAGCGGCCCCGGTAGTAGCGCGCGCGAGCCCGGCTTCAAACCATAGATCAACGCCCGCATGCGCTCGGCCGACGCGGCCTGCTCGACCGTTGGCGCATTGCGGCGCACGCCCTTGGGATGTCCGGTCGTGCCCGAGGTATAGATCATGTTCTGCGGCTGCGGCACCTGCGGGCCGTCGTAAGGGCTTTGCTGCGCGATCCAGCCTTCCAGCTCGGTCGCGAAGGCGGGTGTCGCGAGCAGATCCGCATCGATCCTGTAGTTGGACAAAATCTCCGGTGGTGTGGGGACACTGAGAACGGCGACAGCGGATGGAA